>DAISKX010000015.1:0-16620 GCA_036820725.1 Nitrospiraceae bacterium | reverse complement strand
CCCAGCATCGTCTTTCACGCGGCGCCTCACAAGCATGTTCCTCTCGTCGAACTGAACCCATCCGAAGCGCTAAAAAATAATTGCATTGGGACACGGATTGCCGCCGAATCGGCGGACCGCTGTGGCGTCAAGCGCTTCGTCCTGATCTCGACGGACAAAGCGGTGAATCCTTCCAGCGTAATGGGTGCCACAAAACGCGCAGCCGAGCTCATTGTGCAAGACATGGCTCAACGTAGCGATACACGATTCCTAACCGTGCGATTTGGAAACGTCTTGGGTAGTAACGGCAGCGTCCTGTTACGGTTTCAAGAGCAGATTCGGGCAGGCGGCCCGGTGACCGTCACCCATCCGGCGATTCGGCGGTACTTCATGCTTATTCCTGAGGCAGTCCACTTAGTGCTGCGAGCCGCCTCATTGGGTGAGCAGGGCGCCATTTATATCTTGGATATGGGTGAGCAAATCAAAGTGCTGGACCTGGCCAAAAATCTGATCCGCTTGTCGGGCTTTGTGCCCGGCCGGGAGATTCCCATTCGTTTTATCGGTCTCCGGCCGGGTGAGAAGTTGTATGAAGAATTGGTTGGAGCGGACGAGACAGCAGAGATGTCGCCGCTTGAGAAGATCTTTCGCATACGTCGGGTAGGGACGGCGAGCTTTGCCGAGCTTTCGGGAAAAGTCACGGCGCTGGAAGCAGCAGCGTACCTCAACAATGCTGCTACGGCAATCGAGCGTCTTCGAGAACTGGTACCCGACTTTCAATCTCCCGACATGGCGGACCAACCGACGACATCGGTCACTGATTGGGTGGAAGATCAACCGGCGTATTCTTCGAGCCAGTAGCGATGGGTAAGATGGAGCGATCCTAGAGTCGGAAGCAGTATAGGGTGGAGGTGATGAGCCAAATGAATATGACAGCACAAACAGGCAACTCGGCAGTGGCTATGCTTCAAGAATATTGGGGCATGGCTTTGCGGCGAAAATGGATCCTTCTGGGGGCGGTTTTCTTGTCCCTCGCAGCCGCAGTCGTGTATGTCAAGCTGGCGACCAAGGTGTATCGCTCCGACACGTTGATTCTTTTGGAGGACCAGAAGATTCCTGAAAACTATGTGCAGGGTGCAAGCGAGGGTAACAGTAATTTTGAACGGCGCATCTTTGTGATAGAAACCCTGGCTCGGAATCGTGCGCGGCTCGAAAGGATTCGAAAGGAATTCAATCTGTATCCAGAGGAGGTTAAGGTATTTGGTCCGGAATGGGCCCTTGGCAAAATGAACGGGTCCCTTGAGGTTGCTACGGTCAGTAAGGGAAATGTAGCGGGCCTGAACATGATCGGGGCGTTTACGATTTCCTTCGCCCATGAGGATCCCACTACGGCGATGAATGTGACATCGAGAATTGCGGCACTGCTTATTGATGAGGATCTGAAAGATCGTACTCAGGCTGCAGAAGGCACGACGGAGTTTCTTGATAACGAGGCGACGAGAACAAAGGTCCAACTTGACAAGAAAGAGGAGGAGATCAGTCACTTCAAATCACAACATGCCGGTGAGCTTCCTCAGCAGAGCGAGACGAATCTCCGGGTGTTGGAGCGCCTGCATCATGATCTCAATGCCGTCAACGAGAGCATGCAGCGACAAACGGATCGTCTCTCTTTACTAGAGAACGCGCTCCAGCAGTACCTTCAGTTTGGGGTGACCATTCCGACATTGGTCAATGGCCCGGTTCAGCCCAACCCGTCTATCAGACGGCTCAGTGAACTGAGGGATAAGCTGGTAGAGTTAGAGTCTGAGTTCTGGGACCAATATCCGGAGGTCGTTGTCACGAAGGAAGAGATTCGTCAACTTGAGCAGAAGCTGCGCCGGCAGTACGGTCCTGATTCCCTGAAGCGTGATGAACAAACGATAGATCCGTATTTCCAGGATCTCAAAAAGCAACAAGTAGAAGTCAAAAGCGAGCTTGCGCTGCTCACGCAGCGTCAGCGTATGATCCGGGCGGAGAAGAAGGCGTACGAAGACCGCGCGGAGACTGCTCCCGCAGTGGAGCAAGAACTGCTCACGCTGATGCGCGACTATGAAAATCTAAAAAGCAGCTATCAGTCGCTTCTGGACAAGCGCTTGCATGCATTGGTTGCAGAGAACTTGGAAAAACGGCAAAAGGGCGCTCAACTCCGGATACTCGATCCAGCTAAGTTTCCTCGGACCGCGGAAAAACCGAACAAGCCTCGTATTGTGATCCTGGGGTTGATCTTTGGCTGCGCGCTTGGCATGGGGCTCGCCGTTCTCTTGGAGCAACTGAATCCGCAGTTCCGCCGACCTGAGGATGTCGAGTTGGTGTTCGGGCCTCAACTCTTGGCGATCATTCCTGATTTCAGCCTCGAATATGCCTACAAGAACTGGAAGCGATTCCTCCCCACGTACCACTTTGGCCGCAATGGACATACAGATCGGAACGGTAATGGAGCGCTGTCGTTGCCCGGGGAACCGATTGCTGCTCATGAATCGAAAGGGTCCTCCTATCAGCGCAGCTTTGTCGTGAGGTGGTTACCCAACACGCTCGTGTCGGAACAGTATCGGGTCGCGGCGACACGATTGTCTCTATTGGAAACAAAAGAACAGTCGACGGTGGTGGCTGTCACCAGCGCCGTAAAAGGAGAAGGAAAGACGACCACGGTCATCAATCTCGGCTATACGATGGCGCGGGACATGGGTAAACGAGTCTTGCTCATTGATTGCGATTTCAAATGCCCCGGGTTGCATCAGTTCATGGAAGATACCCCGCAGTGGGGACTTGCTGACTATCTCACAGGAGATATTGATATCGACTCGTGCTTGTCTGGGTTTGGTGAAGTGCCTTGCTGGATCATGCCGGTCGGAAATCCGATTGTTCAGGCCACGGAGTTGTTGAAAACGGGCCGTCTCACTGGTTTGTTTGAACAACTACGGAATCGATTCGATTACGTATTCATCAACACACCGCCGATCTTGCCGCAAGCGACCATGAATGTGCTGGCCGGCCACGCTGATGTCCTGCTGCTTATCGTGCGCGCAAACTCAACACCGCACGACGTCGTGAGGCGGGCCGTCAGTTCACTGAGGCACAACAAAGCCATCCACGTGATCCTTAACGCAGTCGGCAGCCAGTCATTACCTTCCTATGTATACGAATACGCACAGATCCAGACTTCTCCCCCACGGGGCAGCCTCAGTGCTTGAAGAGGCTCGCGCCTACTGAGCCCACGGTTTTCGTGAAAGCCGCTCGGGCTGGGACATCTCACCGGCGCCGACAGACAATGTTCTACCAAGGCTCCGGACACACGTGCAGGCCGGCAATACCGTCACAAGAACTCGAAACGCAATGCAGAGCTCATGGAGGTAACGCGATGGCAACCGAAAACTGGATCGTGAACAATCTCGCGGGAGAAGAATGGGGACTTATCAAGCGACTGATCTTTGACGCAGCAACGAACCAGATCAACTATGTGGATGTCGTGGTTATCAATTCTGGCCATGTTGCTCGTCTTCCCTGGGACAGTTTTGAGATTCGTAACGAGGGGATTACGCTCGGAATGCCTGAGGCCCAGGTTACAGCAACAGGTATGACAGGCGCTGAAACAGCAGTCGGGGATATATCGATGGATGTGTGGCCGTGAACTGACGAAGAGAGTGGGGCTAGATTCTACAGGCATATGGACTCCGTGCGACCGAAACAATTAACCAAAGAGGGGATGTACGCCTCATGGGGAGGATTGGACAAATACGAAGTTATGTGGAGTCACATAAGGACAAACCGGGACAAAGTAAACGAGACCAAGGATCTGACCTGGCGAAGTCTACGTCGGCACTGTCTCGGTTTTACTATGCGCTCAGGATTTATCTTCACAAGAAGCGGTGGCTGCTCCGCAATACGCAGGTCATTCGTGGATGGTGGATTCTAGGCCCCCTAAGGCTGTACGCCATTCGTTACCATCAGCAACATAACCACAATCAACCGCTTCACATTGACAGGCGTGAGATCTTTCCGAAACTTGATGTGGATCACGTCGTTGATGCCCTCAATGAGCACGGCTACGCGAACGGGGCGCAGGTTCCCGAGGAGTATGTGGAGCAGATCGTCCAATACTGTGCAAGCACCGAACTGATGAAGTACTGGAATCCTCATAGGGAGTGTGAAGCCATTGATCGTCTCGTCCGGAATGCGAAGGTTGTGGAAATTGCGAGACGATACTTAGGGGCTGAGCCGGTTTTATGGCTGACTCAATTAAGATGGTCCTTTGGGGATGTCCATGAACAGCGAAGGGTATTGCCATCCCTGCATCGAGAGCCTTTGCAGTATGATGGCGACGCGTTTCACTATGACACGCTCGATTATAAGTCCTTGACCATCTTTATTTATCTAACCGATGTTGACCCTGATTCAGGTCCTCATGTGGTGATTGAAGGCACTCAGAAGAAGAGCATTGGCGAGATCTTCAGAATCATCCTCAGTGATGAGGACGCACAACGGAAGTTCGGTAATCGAATCAAGATGATTCTGGGCGGGAAGGGCACAGTATTGTTTGAGGAGACGAGTTCTTACCATAAAGCGGCCCGCTGCAGAACCAAGCGACTGATGCTGTCGATCGACTATGTGTTACAGCGCCCGCAACCACCGGAACGGCCACGGTTGGTATCGCTTGATGGGTTGTCAACTCCTTTACGCGGTCAGCTGAATCCGCCCTGTGAACGTACCCGGTAATCACATGACCTGGGGTGGTTCACGTAGGGAAGAGAGACCCGCTCGGCAGGAGGGCAATTCCCTTTATCCCCGGTGGTGCATTAACTTCGATGAATTCCTCTCCGACAGCCGGATAGTTGGGTATCGCCGGACAGTTGCAGTTCTCTTGCATCATTGCGATACAGAGGATCTACTTTCCATATCAGCCGATTTGGCAAATACAACAATGGACGTCACTTCAGGAGACCTGATGAGGATGTTCGGCAAAGATGGTACGGCCCTTGCTCTGATCATATTGCGGATGCCGAAGCAGACGCTATGTCCAAACAACTGTAACTAAGTATCAGCACTTAATTGCATATTGATTTATGTGTACAAGATGGGCTAAAAGCAACGCATGCACATTATAAGAAAAACATGAAAGCTTTCCTGCAGTGGTGATGACAGAATTGGCGGAGCCAATATTCAATAAGGAGGTGGATGATGAAAACGCTATTGCGCGGCTTATTCAGTCTGGCGCTAATAGGTAGTGCAACAATGCTGACGACCACCATCGCGTTTGCTGATCCAGGAGAAAATAACGGAAACCATTATGGACAGATCAAAAATGGGAATAATGGCAACAATGTCTCCGTTCCAATTCCCGATACCCTCGCCTTGTTTGGTGCGGGCTTTGCTGCACTTGTCGCCTGGCAGGTCATCTCTCGACGTAAGTTGTCATAGCGAGCGGGGGAGTCTTTCTGTGGAGATCGCACTAGCCCCCTGTCTCCTGTTAGCCACATGCCAAAGGATACGTCACAGCGATCCTGTGTCGGCAAATCTAGACAGCTGAAGCTAATCTTTGGGTGTCTCGAACTCCTTATTGCCCTAATCATTGGGCACCGCAAGTCAAACACGTCGCCGTTCGAGCTTGATTATCCCGACGACGAACACGTTCGATGGAATGTCACTAAAAAGGTCGACCAACGCTTCATAAAGACTAGTGGAAAAGGGGGTGACCGTGACATTCGAATCAAAACGGCCGGCAAGACTTGCACGATTTGCACAACGCAGTGTTGGAATAGCCATCGTCGTCGGCGTCTGGACTTTGGGTGCGCCATTCTTCTCGGTAGCGGATGAGATCGAAGCAGAGTTGCGCGAAACAGGACGATTGCTCGCCATCCTGCTCGATTCCGGTCGTGTCGCCATTGGACGCAACCAGACCTTGCTGAACGATCCGTCAAAAGGGGATAAGGGCTTCACGCCGGAGGTGTTCGCCGCGCAGGCCGTGGCGGTGTTTAACGAGCGGACAGGCCATGATTTGTCTGATCTGGCCCATGCGAACGTCCCCGGTATGGCCAAACCATTGCTTGAGCAATTGTTGGCAGAAAGCAAAAGAACCGTCGCCAGTTATCAGCCCGTGCTCAACATGGAGGGACTCGTCTACAAAGGATTTATCCCGGCCACGTTCGGCACGGAGACCGGCACGCGATTTCAAAAGTGGTCCGGCATATATTTAAAGCAAACGGCTCCAGACCATCTCCTCCGTAATCCGAAAAATAAGCCGGACCCATTCGAGGTGGTCCAAATGACGAAGATGAATGATCCGGCGTATTCCCATAACGGGGAAGCAATTGTGAGTGAAACCTTGGAGGATGGTAAGAGCATTCGCGTCCTGCTTCCACTGTTCTATGAAAAAGCCTGCCTGAGTTGCCACGGTCAACCCAAGGGCGAGCGGGATATTTCCGGCTATCCGCGCGAAGGTGGAAAGGAAGGGGAGTTAGGAGGCGCCATCAGTGTGAAGATAGAGCGAAACCGCATCGGCGCGTCTCCATTTTGAAACTCCCCCTCTGAACAAGGATCTTGGCAAGCTCCTTCTGTGAGTTGAACCGGAAGGCCATACCCTGTGACCAGGAGCGTGATGACCTCAGCGCGCCGGGCGCTCCAGCGAGAGTCGGCATGCACGCACCTTGAGACGGCAGTTCTCATACTCCATTCCTTCAGCCGCTTGATGTCGAAGATCTCCAAGCCGCCGTACTTGGCCTTCACTTTGGAATACATCGCAGGACTGATGCCCTATTTCCGCTAGATTTCGTTGACGAAGCGGCCGGCGTCGGCCTCTTTCGAAGTCGACACAATCTACGTGTCGGTGAAATTGCGACTGGCGCATGGGAACCTTCTGGCTGGAATGGTTTGTGCCAGAATGTTCTCCTCTCGATCCGCACCAGAAAGACATTCATCAAATGATCGGAGAACTAGGATGAAAACAATACAGCATTTCTCTGAAGAGCAGGACATGGTCTCACTGGGTTGCAGAAGCGATGTCACCCGATCACGGCAATTTAAAAAGGTTCTTTTTTCGGATCAACTGGAATTCCTCTGTGAAGCCCACAACGGACTGAGTGCAAAAATCGTGGAAGAAGCAGGGTTCCGTGGTATCTGGGCAAGCGGTCTATCCATCTCCGCCCAGTTCGGAGTCCGGGATAATAACGAAGCAAGTTGGACGCAGGTTTTGGATAACCTCGAGTTTATGTCGGATGCGGTTCGAATTCCTATCTTACTGGATGGCGACACCGGATACGGCAATTTTAATAATATGCAGCGATTAATCCGAAAGCTGGAGCAGCGTAACATCGCGGCGGTGTGCATCGAAGATAAGCTATTTCCGAAGACCAACAGTTTTCTGAAAGGGGAAGCGCAGCCACTTGCGGATATGCAGGAATTCTGCGGCAAGATTAAGGCAGGCAAGGATGCTCAGATCGATCCCGACTTCTGCATAATTGCAAGAGTGGAGGCATTCATCTGCGGGTGGGGTTTGGCAGAGGCCCTGCGTCGAGCCGAGGCCTATCGGCAGGCAGGCGCGGATGGCATCCTCATTCACAGCGCCCTCACAGTACCCGATGAAATACTTGCTTTCAAACAGGAATGGGGCAATCGCTCTCCTGTCGTCATCGTTCCCACGAAATATTATGCGACACCCACAGACATATTCCGGCAGCATGGAATTGCGATGGTGATTTGGGCGAATCACATGTTACGTGCATCAGTGGCCGGTATGCAGAAGACTGCCCGAGCGTTGAAGGAAAGTGAACATTTGCTCTCCATTGAAGACAAAATCGTGCCTGTCTCTGAAATCTTTCGTCTGCAGAATGCCGCGGAACTCCTGGAGGCAGAAGAACGCTACCTTCCCCGAGGGGCTGATCACACCTGTGCGGTCGTGCTTGCCGCATCCCGTGGTGATGAACTGGCAGAACTCACGCAAGACCAACCCAAAACGATGGTCAAGATCCAGGGCGCTCCGATTCTTTCCCATATTGTCGACGCGTACAACGCGGTGGGGATCAAGGAGATCGTTGTTGTCCGCGGGTACAAGAAGGAAGCGGTCAATCTGCCCAATCTCACGTATGTGGATAATGACGACTTCGCGGAGACGGGGGAACTCTCTTCCCTCTTAAAGGCACTGCAGTCGATAAACGGACGTGCCCACAACACGCTCATTTCCTACGGCGATGTGTTGTTCAATAAGTACATCCCGCAGGCGCTCTGCCAGGAAGTGGACGACTGCACAATTTTCGTCGATAGCAACTGGCAGGAACAAAGCGGTTATGCCCGTCTTGGCGGCTTTACCGGCTGCACGATTCCTAACTCGAGAAAGTTATTTCATGCCAAGGTCTATCTCAAGGCAATAGGTAGTGAGATTGCCAAAGATTCCATCCATGGGATCTGGATGGGATTTCTCAAGGTGTCTCCCTCTGCGGCTGGTCACTTGCGAGACATCATTTGTGAAATGCTAGTCGATCCACAGAACCGAATGGCTGGAATACCAGACCTACTTCGGGAATTGTTGAAACGGCAATACCCGATACGAGTGCTATATACGGTAGGTCACTGGCTGGATATCAATAGTCTGGATGATGTGGTCCAAGCAGGACATTTTTGATGTTCAGTGCAGACAATATTTCTCCGTATAAATTCTCTAAAGCCCCTAATCTGCCAGTCTAACAGCGAACCAATCACTAGAAGTCCATGCCCTCTAGGTCTCCAAAGAACATTTCTTCATGTTAGACCCACAGGAATTTCTCGCTTGCCTCAGAGAGAATACTGTTGAATTTTTCACGGGGGTACCGGATTCCCTGCTCAAAGATTTCTGCGCCTGTATCACTCATACGCAAGCCGATCGGCACATCATCTGTGCCAATGAAGGCGGAGCTATTGCCTTGGCCCTAGGGTATCATCTGGCAACACGAAAAATTCCACTCGTGTATTTCCAGAACTCAGGCTTGGGTAATGCCATCAATCCTCTTCTATCACTAGTTGATGATGAAGTGTATTCCATCCCTATGCTGTTGGTCATCGGATGGCGAGGGGAACCAGGAGGTTATGATGAGCCTCAACATCAGAAGCAAGGTAGGGTGATGCTTCCAATGCTTGAAGCCATGGAGATTCCCTACTTCGTTCTGACACCACAATTGGATCATGCGGACACCATCCTCAAAGACGCTCTGGCGACTGTCCAAAAGACAAGTGGACCCTTTGCGCTTTTGGTCAAAAAAGGAACTTTCGAGACATTTACAGTGCCCGACGTAGAAGGGACGGCATTTCAGCTCTCACGGGAGGAGGCGATCCGCCAGGTGATTGATATTCTGGATGAAGACGATGTTGTCGTCTGTACCACCGGCATGGCTTCACGAGAGGTGTATGAATACCGAAGGGAAAGGGGCGATGGACACAAACAAGATTTTTTGACGGTGGGCGGTATGGGACACGCGTCTAAAATCGCACTGGGAATTGCACTTCAAGAACCAGATCGTGGCGTATTTTGTCTCGATGGGGACGGGGCTCTACTTATGCATATGGGATCACTCTGCATCAATGGAACCCTGAAACCAAGTAATTTCAAGCATGTTGTGCTTAATAATGGGGCTCACGATTCGGTGGGCGGCCAAGCAACAGTTGGATTCGACATTGATTTCCTGAGTATGGCTCGGGCCGCTGCTTACAAAAATGTTTTCCGGGCTCAGACGAAACGTGAACTGCATTCACAGGTGTTAAGGCTGAAAGATTCAATCGGTCCGAGCCTTCTAGAAATACGTGTTCGTCGGGGGGCGAGGCAAAATCTCGGGCGACCGACCACAACCCCAGGAGAGAACAAAAAGGCATTCATGGATTTTATGAGGTAGGAACTGACCGTCTTCTCTGCCATATCGAGTTATTTCAATATAGTTGCGGGGACGGAGGATCTTCCGGCCGCAGGGTATTCTTTGTGATGAGAATGAGTCGTCAACAATCCATAGGGAAGAGGTTACGAAAAGGGGAACTCACTATGCAAATGATGGCTCTTGTTTGGTTGCTTCTACTCACAGCCTTTTCTCAGCCTGCGTATGCCTACCTTGATCCAGGCTCCGGCAGCATGCTTGTCGCAGGATTAGTAGGTCTTTTAGCCAGCCTGCTGTTTTTCATGAAAGGCCTTTATTATAAGAGTCGGCGCACGATATCCGGATTGTTGGGGAAAACCGTGGCTCATGACCGCGCGAACAGACACCAGCTTGTCTTCTATTCGGAAGGTCGGCAGTACTGGAGTACGTTCAAACCTGTGATTGATGAACTTGTCAGCCGTAGAGAAGGGTGTGTCTATTTGACGTCCGATGAAGGGGATCCCGGGCTGTTGTACTCATCGGAACTTGTGAGCACAACACACATAGGCACCGGAACGAAGGCGTATGCGTACCTCACGGTTCTAGAGGCTGATGTATGCGCAATGACAACCCCGGGCCTTGACGTGCTTCAGATCAAACGCTCGAAAGGGGTAAAACATTACGCCCATTTGATTCACGCCCCTACCGATGTGGCCACGTATAAACAATATGCGTTTGATTATTACGACTCGGTACTGACAAGCGGGGATCATCAGAGTAAGTCCATCAGGAAGTTGGAGGAACTGCGGGGAACCAGGCGCAAGCTCCTGACAAAAACTGGCTGCCTTTACTATGACGAGATGGAGAAACAATCGAAGGAATTACGGGAATTGAGGACGACGCCGGATTCTGAACACCGCCTGACCGTGCTGGTTGCGCCGACGTGGGGGTTGAACGGCCTGCTGAGAAAGTTTGGCACACGAATTCTCATACCCCTATTGGAAAAACGGTGGAACGTGATTCTGCGGCCTCACCCGCAAAGCTCTATCTCTGAAAAGGAGATGCTCGATGGTTTCCGGCAAGAGCTAAGAAAGTATGACAATCTTCGATGGGACCATGACAGAGACGGGACACAGTCCATGGCACGAGCCGATGTGATGGTGTCGGATCTATCCGGCGTGGTATTTGATTTCGCATTTGTCTTCGAGAAGCCCGTCGTCACGCTGAAATACGACATGAACAAGTTTGGGTTAGAGGCTGCAGACTTGCCCTGGGACCCATGGGAATTGGCGGTCCTTGATACGATTGGAAAACGGATTGAAGAAGAGAAAGTGGATACCTTACCGCAAATCGTAGAGCAGGAAGCAGAAAGGAATGATCGAAGGCAGACCATTCGTCAACTTCGTGATGAATCTGTGGCCAATTTTGCATGCGCTGCCAAGGACGTAGCAAATCAGTTGTTGCACATTCGTGATGAAATCAAAAGCAATCAGGTAAGGTAGCATTGTATGCAATCAATGTTGAAAAGTCTGATGGGGATTCGCAATGAGTTGGTCTAAACCCCACGTATCCATGCACAGTAAGACTCAAGATGGTCCCATACCCTCGGATTATGTCAGCAAACACAAGGCCATGAGCTCCAAGACCGTCGTGGTCGATTTATTCTGGCAAGAGAAGCGACAATTTGCATTTACCGTCAGCGCGCACGTCTTCAATCCAATTGAAAGCATTGTCGGCCACAAACTGGTTGATCTGATCCTCTCTGAACAGATTGAAGTCGCAGATAAAAATGTCATCGACTTAGGGTGTGGCAGCGGGGTTGTTGGTCTGTGCGCCATTGTCAAGAAGGCCAAAAAGGTTCTGTTCACCGACATCAATCCTCACATCGACGGCATACAAGAGCATCCTCTGTTTCGTAAAAGTGATGAGTGGCAGGTTCAAGATGTCTTAGCGAATGTACCGGATGCTAGTTATGACATGGTGCTAGTGCTTCCCCCTTGGATGGTGGTCAAGGAGGGACAAGGCATCGCATCGGACACGTTCGAATCAGGGATTTTTAGGCCGTCTAATTTGTACGGCCAAATACTCACCGACTCTGGAAGAGTGTTGAAGCCTGGAGGACAGCTTGTGATCTGGCTGCGGATTCCTCTGTCTTCTTACCATTCTTTTATCGAGCTCATTGCTGTGGCTTCCGGCAAATTTGACATGACATCTGCAAGCCTGCTCGCAGACGGTATTGAGTCTGTGATTTGTGTTGACCATGAAAAGTCCATGATGGGGCGGTGGATGTATAAGGTTCAAAAGGGAGGGGTCGCGAACGACGGAATCTGGATGTTCCTCTCCCTGACGCGACAGAAGGACTAGAGGTGCGATACGTTACAGGTCATGGATTGTCTTTTTGAGAATGTTGCCTACCTCCTCTCCTTCCCTATTGTGAAGCAACTGAATATTCGAAGAAGCAGGTCCCATTAGGACCCATCGAATACTTCCATACAATCTTTCAGCCAAACTCTAATCGTCCAGGTTTGATGCTCGATGAGGCAATCACCTCAAGTGAACCGCAGTAATTGTGTTCAACTGAATCACGATACTGACCCTGACCGAATGGCATGAACATGCTCTATCAAATCTTCATCGCTCCGTTGGAAGCTGTCATGGACATCGTGTTGTCCGTGACCTACTCAGCGACCGGCAGCTACGGCATTTCTATTCTTCTCCTCAGTTGTCTCATCAATCTGGTTCTCCTTCCCCTCTTTCAGATAGCAGAAAAATGGCAAGAAGCTGAACGAAAGATCCAGAACATCCTCAAGCCAAAACTTCAGGAGTTCAGACAAGCTTTTTCCGGTGAAGAGCGCTATGTCATGATCCACACCCTATACCGTCAGACGGGGTATCATCCGATTTATGCAATGAGAAGCAGTGTAGGTCTTTTGCTTCAATTGCCATTTTGGATCGCCGGATATCAGCTTCTGTCCGAATATGCACCGCTGGAAGGAACCTCGTTCTTAGTTCTGAACGATCTAGGAAAGCCCGATCGCCTCCTCGGGGGAGTCAATCTCCTGCCACTAGGGATGACTGGCCTCAACTTACTGGCTGCCTTCTTGTACACAAAACAATTGAGTGTCATGGAAAGAATTCAGCCTATCTTATTGGCGGCCCTCTTTCTGGTATTGCTGTATCAGTCGCCAGCCGGGCTTCTTTTGTACTGGACCTTCAACAGTTTGTTCTCTTTGCTTCGGATCGCGCTTCTAAACCCGTCACAGGATCAGTACCTCACCCCGGTAGGGCCGGCCCTCTCGCCTGCCTCGAAGCCGTCGCCATCCCTCGCGCATGAGATTCAGGGCCACGCTGACGTCCGGCCTATGGCCGGAAGGGGAGAGGGCCAGGCCATCTTTGAAATGCTCGCAATATTTCACGAGACAATCCTTCGCTTGATCAAGCTTCCTATCACGCGCTACGTCGCCATATTTGCTGTCGCCGCTGGTGTTCAAGTGTCCGTACACAAGCAACTGGTCGACGCAACTCACGTGGCGTCATCGGTCGTCCTTATCTTAAGTGGCGGCATCGTTGTTTATGTATGCTTGACCGCGTCACTCTCTTCCATACGGGGGATTGAGAGGAACATGCGAGGATGGGCGAACGCGTTTCTCACCTGGGCATTATTGATGACATTGATAGTGATCAATGTCGCCTACGTCTTCGATACATATCGCTTTGAGCATCCGGGCAGAAGTATTAGTGGCGTCCTCCTGGGTCTACTGCTATTAACGTTTGTATCGCCGTTATGCGAGATAGTGCCGCTGCTGCGGCGGATGGTCAATGATCATAAGCTGTACGCGGTGAGTATGGGACTCTCGAGTTTCACCCTGTTCGTAGCAAATCCTGTCAGTCTTTACGTCTCCTCCAGTGATTTTGCCGGGGGAATCTACACCATCACTGGTATGCTTCTATTGTATTGTGCTCTTTTTGTTCTGATTCTCACAGGTCTCTATATCCTCCCGGATAAAGCGGCCAAGAATGCTATGACGCTGCTCTCTGTCTTTGCAGCTTTCGTGGTCGTGTCATACTCTGCGATCGGCATCCAGGATGCCGGAGTAATGTCGGAGTTTATTTTGCCAATTCCCGAGGCTTTGATTCGAACCCACACTGAGATTTTTGGGGAAATCATAATCCTCTTGATGTTTTTTGTGATGACTACATACATAACCCTTAACTATGCTCGGAGTATCTCCCGCGTGATCGGTCTAATGGTAGTGGCTTCGGTAGTTGTCGTCGTAGTCCAAGTCTATGGGGCACGAAACGAGGGCGTCGCGATAAGTGATAGGCTTCCCCACGACAATGCCGCGATCGCCGGCTTCTCGAAAGAGCGCAATGTCCTGGTGGTCATGCTAGACGGATTTCCAGGCGGATACATTGAGACGATAAGGAGGGAAGCACTGGACACACTTAAGGAGTATGAGGGCTTCGTATGGTATCCGAATATGCTCACGACCAATTCCGGCACCTTGGGGTCCATCGCAACTTTAGCCGGAGGGCACAGGTATACCGTGCAGGAAGTGAATAACCGGAGCTATGCGTCGGTGGGGAGTGCCATCAACGAGGCATATGGTGTGTATGCCAAAGCGTTTATCGACGCCGGGTATGAGGTGACTTATGCGAATCCTGCCTTCGCAGGTGGTTGTGACACAATTGATCATAGAGTGCATTGCACCGAAACGGGTGCATATGGAACGTACTATCATAAGAGAGAAGCGGTCGATGCTCCGTTCTTGATAGCCGATCGCTCTCATTTGCCTCTGATCCTCAGCATGATTAGCCTCTTTAAAGCTTCACCATTCGTCATTAAAGGGTGGATTTACGACAATGGCAGATATCGCGATGCGAACTCGAGAACGCTTCGGGCCATGACGGCGAATGCCTATAAAGCCAAAGAATGGGGGTTCCTTCGTGTCCTGGCACGTGAACGAAATATCGAAAGTAAGTCTAAAACCTTTAAGTTTGTCCAATTGTCAATTCCTCACCCGCCGAATGCGCTCAATGCGGAATGCACGTTACAGCCGGAGCAGGCAACCATTCTTACCGAATCAATATGCGCGTTGAAAGAACTCGGAGTTCTGTTAGCGTGGCTGAAAGAGAAGGGTGCCTACGACGCGACTAAGATCGTGGTGGTATCCGACCATGGCTGGTGGATTGATAATCCGATGTTTCCACGCGATTTTGGTCAAGCGGTTCCAGAGGGCAGATATCGGCTTACGGCAGCCGGCATTGTACAGTCCCTTCTGCTCGTGAAGGATTTTGGCGCCAAAGGAAGCATGAGGCAGTCAGATACTTTCATCTCCAATCCCGATGTGCCATCGATAGTTTGTTCGAAGGTTGTCACATGCCAGGAAGTGGGGCCGGATCCGCTCCTTGTTAACCTGGGAGAACGGACACTCACGTTCACGGTCACAACGTGGCCGCCCGACGAAGAAAGAGCCAAGAAGCACGACATCATTGACGCTTATGAAGTCAAAAACAGCATATTTGACGCGCGCAACTGGAAGAAGGTTAGATAGGAACAGGCTCTCTCGCCCCACGATTCCTCGAATACTTTCCTTCCGTCGTCCTCTCTCCGTGCTCTATTCCTAAAAGAATAAGCTTAATTGCATGACCTGAGTTCGATCATGCACGTCCCTTAGGAGGGAGTCCGACCAGCATCCGGCACGCATACCTTTGGCATCAGCTCGCCTCCATGAAAGTGAGAACGATGATTCCACCCGCGTAGGACTCTTTCTCGGTCGAACCTCAACACGTACTCATCGCACCACATGCCCGGTGCGGTGAAACGGTTTCCCGGCTGCTGCTCCCGCTTCTCATAGACCCACGCCGTCTCCCCACTCTCCGCCGAAGTGACGGCCTTCGGCATACCCCATCGCTGTCGTATCTCATCCTGCGTGACACGATCCTGCGCCTCCTGAAGGTAGGCCGTATCGTTTGTGCCGGAGGTACATGCTGGCAGGATAACCAAACAGAACATCACCACAAACCTGGTCAGCGTTGTCATCGTTGTCCCTCGTGCGGAGGTAATGTAGACCGGCAGCGATCAGGTCTGGTTATGCAAGGCGAGAAAGATTGTACACCTCGGGCACTGATTGTGTCTCGGTAGGAGTGCGGCTAGTAAAGAAGGATGACCAGAAGCCTCGGGGGTGGTGACATCTACCAAGGGAATGTCAAAGGAAAGAACACCTCGGCAGGGCCGACTCTTGAACTGGAATGAGGAGAATTCGAGTTACACGGCTTTTTTGACGAGTCCGGACCGCAAGCACCGGGTGCATACCCGGATACGTTTGGCGTTTCCGTTCACGAGGGCACGAATGCGTTGAAGGTTCGGGTTAAAGACACGTTTGGTCTTATTGTTGGCATGACTGACGTTATGCCCGGACTGAGGTCCTTTTCCACAAAGGTCACATACGAACGCCATTGGGGTACTCCTTCACACTTTACTATCACTGATTGATGGGGGGATGCTACCATAGATGTGTTTTGTATAACAAGATTGGTAGGGAGGTTTCCTTCTTGAATCAAGCCCAGACGGAGGTATGCGCGAATGGAATTTGGGACCGCACTGGGATTTGCTGCCGGGACGTTGACGACGATTGCGTTCTGGCCGCCTCAACTGCGCCGGACATAGAAGACTCGGTCGGTCGATGCTCTATCGCTCGGGATGTTGCTCACCTTCACGACGGGCGTCGTTCTGTGCCTGCTCTATGGAATCTATCTCCATGCGCTCCCGATCATCGTCGCGAATGCGATCACGTTG
>DAISKX010000014.1:0-17203 GCA_036820725.1 Nitrospiraceae bacterium | reverse complement strand
CGATTGAAGAAGGCACGCAAAATTCATTCGCGTTCTCATCCTGGCGATGAGACTCGGTGTGGTCTTAACTGCATGAAAAAATGAAATAGTTCGGCATCGGTCACCTTGACTACACTAGGGTCCTATGGTAGCGTACGCGCCTTCCCCGCCACGGTCGAATTTACTCGCGCATTGGGAGGATCATGCAATGTTGAAACGGTATTTGTTAGCTCCTGGACCCACGCCAGTTCCCCCAGAGGTATTGTTGGCTATGGCCAGGCCGATGGTCCATCATCGCGCTCCGGAGTTCGACAAGATGTTCGGAGAAGTTCGAGAAGATCTCAAGTGGTTGTTTCAAACGAGGAGCGATGTCTTGATTCTGGCTTCGTCCGGAACCGGCGGCATGGAAGGTTCGGTCTCCAGTTTCTTATCTCCCGGCGACAAGGCGATTTCTATCAACGGCGGAAAATTCGGTGAACGGTGGACAAAGCTCTGTAAGGCATTTGGAGTGCAAGTCAACGAAATCAAGGTGGAATGGGGACGGGCTGTCGATCCGCAAGTCGTTGCCGATGCCCTCAAAAAAGATCCGTCGGTTAAAGCTGTATATGTGCAGGCAAGCGAGACATCAACAGGTGTGGCCCATGATGTCAAGACATTGGCGGACATCGTGAAAGGCTACGACGAGACGATCCTGGTTGTGGATGCGATCACGGCCTTAGGAGTATTGGATCTTAAGACCGATGCTTGGGGCCTCGATGTTGTTGTGACCGGTTCACAGAAGGCTTTGATGCTGCCGCCAGGTCTCGCCTTCGCCAGTGTGAGTGAGAAAGCGTGGCGGCTCGCGGACAAAGCAAAGAACGGGGCTTTTTACTTCAACTTCAAGAAAGAACGAGAGAACCAGCAGAAGAGTGCCACCGCATACACCCCGGCTGTCTCGCTCATTATTGGATTGAAGGAAGTCTTGAACATCCTGAAAGGAGAAGGCTTGGAGGCTATTTTTGCGCGGCACGCCACTCTTGCCAGAGCGATGCGAGAAGGGGTCCATGCCGCAGGCCTCTCGGTGTTTCCAAAAGAACGACCTAGCGATGCGTTGACTGCCATTTTGGCTCCGGATGGAGTCGACGGACAAGCGGTCTACAAGAACCTGCGTACTCAGTACGGAATGACGGCTGCTGGGGGTCAGGATCACCTGAAAGGGAAGATTTTCCGCATCTCGCACATGGGTTACATCGACAGCTTCGACGTCATCATCGCGCTCGCCGCGGTTGAGATGGTGGTGAAAGGACTGGGGTTTCCCCTCAAGCTCGGTAGTGGGGTGGCGAAGGCTCAGGAAGTGTTTATGGGCAAGTTATAACTCATCGCTGTCGAAGGGTAAGCGGACCATGAAAATTTTGGTTAGCGATAGTCTTTCGAAGCAGGGCATCGAGCACCTCGAGAAGGCCGGCTTTACCGTGGTGGTAAAGACCAAGCTGTCGAAAGAGGACCTTCTCAAGGAAATAAAGGATGCCGACGGTCTCATTGTCCGCTCGGGAACGAAAGTAACCGCCGAGGTCATTGCGGCAGCCGAGCGACTGAAAATCGTCGGACGTGCGGGGTCTGGTCTCGACAATGTTGATACGGTTGCCGCCACTCGCCGGGGCATCGTCGTGATGAATACACCAGGAGGTAACACCGTCACGACTGCCGAACATACCATGGCCATGATTTTTGCTATGACCCGTCGGATTCCTCAAGCTACCGCTTCTACAAGAGCCGGCAAATGGGAAAAAGAAAAGTTCATGGGAGTTGAGTTGTACAACAAGACGCTCGGCATTGTGGGTGTGGGACAGATCGGGGGATATTTGACCAAGCTGGCACAGGGAGTCGGAATGCAGGTCGTCGCATACGATCCTTATCTGGCTGAGGAGCGTGCCCAGAAAATGGGCGTCACCATGGTGGAATTGGAGGAGTTATTCCACCGTGCCGACATCATTTCTGTCCATACGCCACTGACTCCTGAAACAAAAGCACTCATCAACGCGCAGGCGATCGCGAAGATGAAACCAGGCGTCATGATCGCCAATTGCGCGAGGGGCGGCATCGTCAACGAAAACGATCTCTACCAAGCACTCAAGGAGAGGCGCATCGCTGCGGCGGCCTTTGATGTATTTGAGGAAGAACCTGTGAAGTCGGATCACCCGTTGTTGACACTGGACAACTTCATCTGCTCGCCACACATCGGTGCGTCCACCACCGAGGCTCAGGAAAACGTCGCAGTTGGAATTGCCGAACAAATCGTCGACTACTTCACGAAGGGAATTGCGCGAGGCGCCGTCAATATTCCTTCCGTCCCGCCGGAACTGTTGCCGAGACTCCAGCCATACCTATCACTCGCCGAGCGGACCGGTATGTTGCAGGCGCAA
Organism: Nitrospiraceae bacterium; assembly: GCA_036820725.1. Taxonomy (GTDB): domain Bacteria; phylum Nitrospirota; class Nitrospiria; order Nitrospirales; family Nitrospiraceae; genus DASSBQ01. The sequence goes on along the minus strand of DAISKX010000014.1, from coordinate 14,822 downwards.
TTGCTTGAAGGCGGGTTGGAACGGGTGACGGTCGAGTATAGCGGTGAAGTCGCGGGGTTAACCATTGCTCCATTGACGATCGCGGTGTTACGCGGGCTGCTCACGTCTATCCTTGAGGATCCTGTGAACTATGTGAATGCTCCCATCGTCGCCAAGGAACGCGGGATAGAGGTGAAGGAAGTGAAGAGCAGTGATGCAGGCGATTTCGTCAGCGTCATTCGAGTACGGGTTGAGGCGGGGAAAAAATCTCACCAAGTGGCGGGTACGCTGTACAATCGAAAGGACCCACGCATCATTGAAATAGATCGGTTCAAGGTGGAGGTGGTCCCTGAAGGTCACCTGCTGCTCATTCTCAATGTGGATCGGCCGGGAGTGATCGGGACAGTTGGTCAGGTGGTCGGTGATCATCATATCAACATTGCCCGTATGCAGTGCTCACGCGAAGAGCGAGGCGGGAATGCCCTCCTGATATTCGGACTGGATGCTCCGATCCCCAGTGCCGTGCTCGATCAGATTAAGTCGAGCAAGAATATCCTCTCTGTCAAGGTCGCTGACCTGTCAAAGGGGCTCTAGAATGCCCTCCAGTTGACCATGTCCTTCCCCCAGTTGAAGCCGCGACCCGTGGCGGGCGGTCCTATTTCCGGCCAGGATCGATCGTTGATCCCGATTGGGATGACGACCATTTTGCCTGAGGCTGCCCGGCGCATTCGTGTTCTCCAGCAGACGTTGTTGACCCAGCTTTCCCGCTGGGGGTATCAAGAAATCATTCTTCCTACTTTCGAATATCTCGATGTCTTGGCACCTGGACTCGAGCCGGAATTGATCGAGAAATGCTATCAATTTGCGGATCGCACCACAGGCCGTATTCTCGTGCTGCGGCCCGATGCGACCGCCCAAATTGCACGAACGGTGGCGATGGGTATGATGGGGACTCGTTTTCCGATGCGTCTCTGCTATCGCACCTCCGTTTTTCGGTATGAGTCCGAACATGCCGGACGAGATCGAGAGATTTCTCAAGTCGGCGCCGAATTGATCGGCGTGGACGATCTCTCGCGTGATAGCGAAATCATTTCTCTGATGATCGATTGCCTGCTTCATGCCGGTCTGACGTCGTTTAAGGTGTCTGTCGGCCATGTCGGGTTCTTTAAACAGCTTCTCGCGCAATCCGGGATGTCGGATGCGGGTCAAAAGCGAGCCGAGCAAGCGGCTGCACGTAAGGATCTGCCGCGCCTTGAGGAAGTCTTGGCCCAGGAACGTGTGACACGCGCCAGCGCCAAAGCCATTCTGGAAGCACCAGGCTTGTACGGTCGGGAAGAGGTATTGCAGCAAGGGCGCCGGTTGGCAGGTCGTAATCAAGCGCTGCTCAAAACGCTCGATCGGCTCTCGCGGGTGTATGAGCAGCTCGTGGCTGCAGGGCGACGGGACATGCTGCTGCTTGATCTGGGAGAATTCCGAGGATTTGATTATTATGACGGGATCGTGTTCGACGTGTTTGCCGAAGGTGTCGGCAGCGAATTGGGCGGCGGAGGCCGGTATGACCATCTGATTGGACGCTTCGGGTCGGAGTTACCATCCACTGGATTCGCGCTGGATCTCGATCGGCTATTTCGAGCAATCGACGGACGATGCATGCCCGCACCGTCTTCGCGTGCGGATTATCTCGTCGCAACGTCTCCGCAGGCCTGGAAGCGTTCGGCTGAAGTAGCGAGTATACTGAGAAGCGGCGGTTTCCGTGTGATCGAGGGGGGGGTGAAATTATCCGGTCGTGACGTCATCTCCGCTGCCATACGTGAGGCGCGAGCTGAGCAGGCTGCCGCTGTAGTGGTGCTTGGAGTATCGGGAACCGAGGCAGATGAAGCGATTGTGGTGGAAAATATTCTCAACGATTCGGACTTCATGAACCGGGCACAAGGAACGGCTAAAAGGGCACGCACAAAGATGAAGATCACTGCGCTTGCTGGTCTTCACGTAAAGGACCGAATGGTATTCGCACAATGAAATCCATGTCCGGGATCGATGTATCTCAACCTCGTCTGCCTCCCCAAAATCTGGAGGCGGAACAGTCGGTCCTTGGCGCCATTTTACTGGATAATATGGCAATGGCCAAAGCGATGGAGATCATCATCGATGAAGACTTTTATCGCACTGCCCACCGGAAGGTTTATCAAGGTATGTTGGAGCTGTCCGACCGCGGAGAGGTCATCGATCACATCACGTTGACTGAATGTCTGAAAGCGCGATCTGAACTGGAAGCGGTTGGGGGCGCGGCATTTCTCGCTGAGCTGGTGCAAGTGGTGGCCAGTGCGGCGAACGTTCGCTACCACTGTAAGATTGTCCGAGAGAAGGCACTCTTGAGGGGGTTGATCCACACGTCTACAGAAGTGATTACACGCGGCTACGAAGGCACTACTGCCGTGGACGAATTGCTGGACTTTGCCGAGCGATCGGTATTCAGCATCTCCCAAGGAAAGCTCGACCGTTCATTCACCCCCGTGAACCAGATCATCAAGGAAAGTCTGGATGTGGTCGATCGACTTTCCAAACGAAAGGAACGTGTCACAGGAGTACCCACCGGCTATTACGATCTCGATGATATTACCGCGGGCCTCCAGGCATCGGACCTTATCGTTATCGCCGGCCGTCCGAGCATGGGGAAAACCAGTCTCGCTCTTGGTATGGCGCAGCATGCCGCATTGCACGCGGGTGCTGTGGTTGGAATTTTCAGCTTGGAAATGTCCAAGCCCCAGCTGGTTCTGCGAATGTTGAGTTCTGAAGCGCGCGTCGATTCGCATGCCTTGCGAACGGGACGGCTTCAAAAGGAAGATTGGTGGCGATTGGCGGAGGCGGCTGGACGGCTCGAGCAAGCGCCGATCTTTATTGATGATTCCGGGGCGCTGACGGTACAGCAGATGCGTGGTAAAGCGCGACGGCTCAAGGCTGAAAAGGGGTTGGATCTACTCATCGTGGACTATCTTCAGTTGATGCAGGGGCGCAGCGATGCCGAGTCCCGTCAGCAGGAAATCTCCGATATTTCACGATCGCTGAAGGCTTTGGCCAAGGAACTGAATGTTCCTGTGATTGCTCTCTCCCAGTTGAGTCGTGCCGTAGAGAATCGAAAACCGCCGATTCCCATGCTGGCTGATCTGCGGGAGTCGGGAGCCATTGAACAGGATGCCGATGTGGTGATGTTCATCTATCGCGAAGAAGTGTACGAACAAAATACGGAACGCAAAGGGATTGCCGATATCCTCGTCAGTAAACATCGAAACGGCCCCATAGGAAAAAAAGAGCTTTTCTTTCATGATCGGTTCGCCAAATTTGAGAGTCTTGAGAACCGGGAAGTCGTTTGACGCTCCGTTTCCCCTCTCTGTATAATCTACAAAAGGAAGTCGCTCCACCATCCGCACGCCTGTGAATTGAATATTGTGCAACTATCTATGGGGCAGGGAAAACCTGCCTCCGCTATGCCGTCACCGGTTCCAATTGCTCTGACGGTCTCCAGTCTTTGCGTATGCGCCCTCCTCCTTGGGGCATGCACCGTCCCTCCGCGATCCGCTGCGCAGTCGGCCGCTCAACCGGCTTTGACCCCGCCTCCACCGAAACTTTCCGCGGGGATGTCGGACTCCCGCGCATCCTACCATTTCATGCTGGGGTACCAGGCTGAAATGGAACAGGAGACGGAGCAGGCGATCCGAGAATATCAGACTGCCTTGCAGCATGATTCGACCTCAGATTTTTTGAAGGCTCGATTGGCGGTATTGTACTTTGCGGCAGGAGACGTCGCATCGGCCATTCGCTATGCGGATCAAGTCGCGGAAGCTCCCGCGCAGGATGCACAGCTTCTTGGACAAATCGGCGGGATGTACGCGGCGGCAGGCAAGTCGGATAAAGCGCTGGTTCTTTTCGAACGGGCGATAGAGAAGGAACCGCAAAGAAGCGACCATTACTTCGCCAAGGGTCTGCTTCTGGCAAATCAAAAGCGATTTGAGGAGGCGGAGGAGGCGATCAAGGTTGGAATCAAGATGGCGCCTGAATCGGCCGTCGGGTATTACTACCTGGGAAGAATCGGCGTTGAAGCAAGAGACTTTGAAAAGGCGGTAGGCAGCTTCGATCGTGCGTTGACGTTAAATCCTGCTTTTGAACCTGCTTATGTCGCGCTCGGCTCGGTCTATGAAGCACGTCAGGAACGCGATAAAGCCATTGCTATTTATCGCCGATATCTGCAAGGAATCAATCCGAAAAATCGGGAGATCCGACATCACCTGATCCGTCTTCAGATCACTGCCAAGAACTATCATGACGCACTGCAAGAACTGGAAGGCATGCTCAGCGATGACCCAAATGACCTCGACGCACAGCTTAGGATTGGTCTCATTTATGGCGAACAGAAAAACTATCCCAGGGCGATTGAGCGACTCACGAAGATTCTAGCGGCCCGCCCGGCGGAACTGAAAGTAAGAGACTATCTGGGGTATCTTTACGAGGAGTCAAAAGACTTCCCTAAGGCAATCGAAGCCTACGCATTGAATGTCAAACTCGAGCCGACGTACTTTGAAGGGCATTTGCATCTGGGCGTGTTGCAGTATCGCCTGAAACGTTTTTCCGAGGCCACGGAGCACTTGGAACAAGCGACGAAGCTGAATCCCAAGCAGCCGGAGTCGCACATCGTACTCGGCCTTGCGCATTTCCAGCGTGAGCAGTATGACATGGCCTTGCAGGCCTTCACTGAAGGTATTCGTCACAACCCGGACAATGCCGATCTCTACTTTAATGCCGGAACGGCCTATGACAAACTCAACCAGTTCGATGACGTCGTTCGTTCACTGGAGATGACGCTGAAGCTCAATCCTCATCACGCCGATGCCTTGAATTATCTCGGCTACAGCTATGCAGAACGAGGCGTGAAAATTGAAGAGGCTATCAGTTTGACGAAACAGGCCATCGCCCTCAGGCCTGAGAATGGGTACTACGTTGACAGCCTGGGTTGGGCGTTCTTCAAAAAAGGCCTTCTGAGCGAAGCTTTAACCGAAATCAAGCGTGCCGTCGTTCTAGTCGGAGATGACCCGGTGGTCTATGAACACCTTGGGGAGATTTATCTGAAGCAGCAGCAAACTGCCGAAGGGCGAGAGGCCCTATTGCATTCACTGGAGCTGGATCCGTCGAATGCAAAGCTGATGCAGCGCTTTCGAGAACTTGGATTGGGAGATCCTTCCAAAGAAGAACGAATCCGTCAAGCTATGCGCCGAGTTTCAGACCACAAAACACCTTCTGAAGTTTCCCCCTAACCCTGATAGCATATGCGTTTCGGCATACACTTACAAAACACCCGCTATCGTCCTACCTTTGAAACCAGCGACGAAGCATATGCCTTATTCACACATTATTGACAATCTGGATTATTGTCGGAAAATGACAGTGAGGACGACAAAGTGTGGGTGTTGGCATCAAATCAATTTCGCAAATAATGACGGGTATGCTTTGTGTCGCTCCTTAGTTCAGATCCCAAGAGTTTATTCTATTTCATTTGCATATGAAGAAATCTGGCCTATTATCTGCATAGAACAATGATGGGTAATTTTTGACCTCGAGGCCTTTCCCTATGGGAAACCCCAAATCCTGGACCATAGTTGACAAAGAACAAGGCTTCACACTGGTGGAGCTATTGATAGTTATCGCTATCTTGGGCATCGTGGCTGCTATGGCAATTCCGAATTATCTTCACTATCAAACTCAGGCAAGACAGAGTGAAGCGAAGAGTAATCTAGGTGGTATCTTTGTGGCAGAGATTTCCTATTATGCCGAACACACTCGGTTTGGTACCTTCGTTGAAATCGGGTACGTGCCGGCGGGAAATTTCAATCGGTATGCGTATCGAGTCGGTGCCGGGACGAGCGCGGGCGTCGACCTGATTCTGCCGCAGGTAGGTGGCGATCCTGGGCCAAATCTCATCGTTCCATCCGGTATGAGCGGGTTGCCGCTTGCCAGTTTTACCGCCACAGCGACCGCCAACTTGGATAGCGACCTAGCCATCGACATGTGGCACGTCAATGATTTGAAGCAGAATTTGCGAGTCGCGGATCAAAATGATCTCTCCTAATCTGTTCCTACTCCAATAAGCGCCTGAACCGCTTGCACATTTAACGTAACCACCTGCCCCAAGGTCTTCTCTTTGGGACGGCATCTCCTCTCAGTTTCTAGCCAGCCGACCTCATTGTTAGGATGTTGAGTCCTCTGATTGCCAATCTTCGGCGCTTGCGAACAGAAAGCGGAAACACAATAGTGGACCGGTGCCTTTCACCTGCGAACTAAGCCATTGATTTTGAATGAGGAGTAGAAAACAGGATGGTTAGAAGGTCGTGGCATAGAATGTGCTGAAACTACCGGCAGGGCAACCGGGAGTTCCCAAGAGAGACGCAGAACGATTTATTAACAAGGGAGGACATGTCATGAAGTTGTTCAAGCAGCAAAAAGGTTTCACCCTCATCGAGTTGATGATTGTGGTCGCCATCATCGGTATCTTGGCGGCCATCGCCATTCCCAACTTCTTGCGGTACCAGGCGAAGTCCAGACAGTCAGAAGCCAAGACCAACCTCGGCGCAATCTTCGTGGCAGAGACGGCCTATCTCAGCGAAAACTCGCGCTACGGGAGCTTCTCTGAGGTCGGGTATGCCCTGGCTGGTAACACGAACCGGTACACCTATCGCGGCCCCATCGTCGGTGGAACCACTGCATCGGCGAGCGTGCCCTATACACCCACTGCCGCCACGTTTGATATGATCAACTGTGGTGCCCCTGTTGGTTGCACCGTTGCACCTGATACGGCTCCAGCGGTACCGAATATGGCCAGTTCAGTTGCCGGGGCGATTGCATTTACAGCTTCAGCCGTTGCGAGCATCGATAATGATGCGACGGTTGATGGATGGACGGTCAACGATATCAAGGGTGGGTTGACGCAGGCGGTTCCTGACGACGTGGTCAACTAAGCTGATCACTCAGGTTACTCGATGCGGGGGGGGGGGAACCTGGTTCCCCCCCTTTTTTTTGCTGGGATAGGAATAGATTGATTTCTGGACGACCTGCTCTCTCTCCTCTTCACGGATCTCAGTTGTTCAAGAATCAACGTTCTCTTTTCTGAATCGACCACCTCTGGTACATCATTTTGTATCCCTGGTGGACCCCATTCATACGACATCTATGAGAAGGCTGCATTTCGTTCCAGTTGCCCTGGTCAGTTCAGTTCTAGTCTTCGCTCCATTACAGGAAGGAGGAACGACTCATCTAGGTCTGATGGCTACACGACTGCTGATAGTACTTATGCTGGTAGTCTTCATGACCAATGGTATTCGAGTGGGACGCCTCGAAATACCTGTTCTCCCTGTTGGGTATGTGGCATTGGCATTCTTGGGCTTAGCTGCCTTTGCAACGTTGTTTTCGCCTTATTCTCATCCTAGTCGGCAATGGCTCTTGATGATCGTAGGGTATGTCGCGTTTTTCTATTTGCTTGTCTCTTTCATTGACCGGTGGGAGCATGTTCGTACGTTGACGGTCGTGATCGTGCTTATGGGCGTGGGCGAGGCCGGCTGGGCCATCATGCAGGGACTGGTGTGGAATGTCGCGAGGCCCAGTGGCACCTTCTTCAATCCGAATTTTCTGGCCGGGTACCTCACGGTCACCTGGGCAATTCTCTTGAGTTGCACACTGTACGGATACCGACGAACGCCGGCGCTCTTGATGCCATCGATGCCACCTATGCTGTGGTGGCTCTGTATTGGGGTAGCACAAAGCGCGGTTCTGTTCGCAGTCCTGCTGACGCAGTCTCGCGGCGGCATGGTCGTATTCCTTGTGGCGACGTTGTTCATTCTGACCGTACGGTATGGCTGGAAACTGGCCGGCCCTTGTGGCCTGCTGCTTGTTCTCATCGTTCTCCTTGTCCCTACGTCGATCCGCGAGCGTGTGCTCGCTGAGCATCATCAGAATCCTGCCGCCTATGCACGCTGGCAGATGTGGCAGGGCGCGGTTCGGCAGATGATCGATCATCCTTTCGGAATTGGGTTGGGATTGTATCAGTACGTATATCCTCGGTATGCCTTTCCAGTGGAAGGGGAGATTTCACGCTACGGCACTGTCGCCCAGACCCCACACAACGACTATCTTCAACTGGGTGTCGAGATGGGGCCCGGAGCGATCCTTGTGTTTGCGCTGGGGGTGTTCGTCGTCGGGCGGGAATTGATGAACGTGCTTCGGGGGCGGCTCCTTCGCTGGCAGAGAAGTCTCATGGTCGGGGTGGGTGGTGGAGGCGTGGCACTCCTGGCCCATGCCGCACTCGATTCGAGCCTGCGCGAGTCGGCGATCGCGATTTTACTCATTCTCTGCTGTGGGCTGATTGTATCGGTCCGTCGTTTGAAAGAGAACGACCCGCCTTCGGTCCGGGTCATACCAATCCGTTCACGAATGATGTGGGGAATTGGTGCGGCAAGTGTGCTGTTGGTCGTCGGCATGGAAGTGATTCGATTAGGTCTTGCTTGGATGATATTCGAGTCTGCCTCGCGGCGTGCTAGTGAAGGAAAAACGGTCGTGGCGATCAACGGACTGAAAGATGCGATCGCGTTAGACCCTGGGAAAGCGCTGTACCATCATGGGCTCGGGTCGGTATATGCCAGGGCATTCGAAACCACGGGCGAGGAGCAGGCATTTCAGAAAGCTCAGGCGGAGTTCAAGGACGCCATCGAACTGAACCCGCTGGACAGTCGATTGTTAGGGCTGTTGGGACAACTCTATGTCTCGGCGGCACAGGCTCCGTACTCTTCTGCGTTCACGAATGAGCAACGAAGGGTCTTGTTGCGTGCCGCGCTGTCGGTCTACGAACAGGTCATTCACCTGGCTCCGTTTTCCGCCATGTATCGATATGAGCAGGCGCGGCTTTACTGGCTGCTCGGAGATCGGCGTAAGGCCGAGGATCGCGCCAAAGAAGCCGAAGTGTTAGAGCCGAACTTTCTTCCTGCCCGAGCGCTCCTGGCTCGATTGTGGTTCGAGGAAGGCCGGATAGACGGAGCAAAGAACCAGCTTCGTGAAATCCAGGAGCGCCAAGCGCGCTACAAACAGCGGCGCAAGAATAGTCTCGACCATGCGTTCTTGAATGTCGATGTGACCGCCCTTCGTACCGCCGTTCAAGAGAAGGAAGCGGCCGGATGAAGCCTGGCGGACCATATGCCTCATTGAAGCGGGGTGTCGTCCAGGTCTTGTTGGGACTGAGCCTGTTGGCGGGCGCTTCAGGACTTCTGTACATTCTGGATCACGAGCGGAACGCGGTTGCGCGGGCAGAACAACTGGCATATCTCCCCAAGGGAGAATATTTGAGATTGGCGGTCTTGGGCTACCGGCAACTGGTCGCGGATCTGATCTGGTTACAGGCGGTCCAGCACATCGGCGCGTCACGCGATACTCAACTTGGATATCGTTGGACCTACCATGCCGTCGATGTGCTGACCGACTTGGATCCCACGTTTGTCCCCCCCTATCAGGCGACAGGCGTGTTTCTCGGCGTTCTGGTGGGCCGTCATAAGGAAGGTCTCGCCATTTTGAGCAAGGGCATTCGCCACAACCCTGCGATTTGGCAGCTCCCATTTTTGGCCGGATACATCTCTTACTATGAACTCTGCAATCCGGTTGCGGGCGGGCAATATCTTCGGATAGCAGCCCAGGTGCCTGGGGCTCCCGCCTATCTCCCGAAACTGGCCGCCCGGATGACGGTTGAGAGCGGTGATCCCACGGCGGCACTCGAATTCCTGGACCGGTTCTCTCGTAGTGTCACCGACGACCGGGTCCGTGAAGCCCTCGTGCAACGGATGAAGGAAATTGTTCAGGAGAAAGATCTGCTCTTTCTGGAAGAAAGTATCCGACGCTATCGGGCCAAATATGGGCACGTTCCGGCAAAGCTTGAGGATCTGATGTTGCGGGGCTTGATTCGACAACTGCCGGTGGATCCCCTAGGCGGTCAGTACCAGAGCGATTTTCTAACTGGCGCGGTCAGCTCTACTTCAAAGAGTGAGCGGCTTCGTATTCATGAAAAAGTGGCATGCCACAGAGGGATTGGAGGATCTCGGCCTCAGGCATGGTCCAATCCGGTCGATACGCCCCTTCCGATCTTGCGGTGAGGAGGACGCAGTGGACGATATTGTGATTGAAAATTTGACCAAATCGTATGCCTCCGGCTGGCCGGGACGACCGCCGTTCGTCGCTCTGGATGGCCTGTTCTTGACGGTCGGACGGGGAGAAATCTTCGGATTTCTTGGCCCGAACGGAGCCGGGAAGACGACGACATTGAAGATTCTCCTGGGGCTCGTCCGCGCAACCAGCGGCACGGCATTCCTGCTGGGTCAACTTGCCGGTGATGTAGACACTCGCCGTCGAATCGGTTTCTTGCCGGAGTCGCCCTATTTCTACGACTATCTCACGGCCGAGGAGTTTCTCGGCTTCTATGGACAACTTGCCGGATTGGGTCGTGCCGTCATCACCGAGCGGGTGACCGATCTGTTAAATCTCGTCGGTCTTGCCGACGCGAGAGCGCGTCAGTTGCGTAAGTTTTCGAAAGGCATGTTGCAACGTATTGGGCTTGCTCAGGCGCTGATTCACGACCCCGAGCTCGTCATTCTCGATGAACCGATGACCGGCTTAGACCCTGTCGGGAGAAAGCAGGTGCGTGATCTGATTCTAAGCCTGCGTGACCGAGGCAAAACGATCTTTTTCAGTACACACATTCTACATGATGTTGAGATGATCTGCGATCGTGTCGGCATTGTGATGAAAGGGCGGCTGCTCGCCAGTGGACGGGTCGAAGAGCTCGTGCGGCAGGATCATACGCAGTCGGTCGAGATTGTGTGCCGGCAGATCAATGCGGAAGGTAACGCGTTCATCCGCTCGATGGCAACACGCATTCTGCAGCAAGGCCAGCAATGCCTCATTGTACTACCCGATTCGGATGCCGTCGATGCCATGGTAGGCGAGATCCGGCGGCAAGGAGGGCGGCTTTTGTCGGTGACCCCCCATAAGGCTTCGCTGGAGGACTTGTTTTTCCAGGGGGCCACGCATGAGCCCCCATATGTTCAGACCAACAGACTTAGCGGGAGGGCGTCCTGATATGGGTGCGATCGGCGTCATCGCATTGAACGCATTTCGTGAAAGTCTCAGAGACAAGATTCTCTACAACTTGGTGTTGTTCGCAGGGCTGCTCATCGGACTTTCGGTGCTGCTTGCGGATCTGACCATCACCGAACACCACAAGATGATCGCCGATATGGGTTTGGCGGCGATCAATCTCATCGGCGTCATCATCGCCATCTTCGTCGGCATCAGTTTGGTGAACAAGGAAATCGAGCGACGAACGATCTATACGATTATGGCCAGGCCCATCAGCCGCACGTTCTTCATCATGGGAAAGTACTTCGGCTTGGCATTGACGCTGTTCGTGAACATGTCGATCATGCTGGCCGTCTTTCTGCTCACGCTCTGGCTGTATCATGTGCCGATCGGGCTCTCACTCCTACAGGCCGCACAGCTCATCTTTGTCGAGATTCTGGTGGTCACGGCGATCGCACTCTTCTTTTCGACCTTCAGTTCATCGACGTTGAGCGCCATCCTGACTGTGGGCATCTATGTGATCGGGCATCTGACAGCCGATCTGAGAAGTATGGTGACGAACAGCGGCAGCGAGACGGCGAAGACGGTGGTGGACGTATTGTATTATCTCTGTCCGAATCTAGAGATGCTCAACATTAAAGGACAGGCCGCAGTGGGTATTCTAGTGGCGCCGGAGTACTTGATGCTCGCATCTCTCTATGGATTGGCTTATGCCGGAGTCCTTCTCACCGGAGCCTGTCTGGTTTTTCAGCAACGAGATTTTTGACGAAGCAGTGGTGCGCGACCTCGGCGAGATGTCAACAAGCCATGCCATGTGTCGCCTGTCGGTCCGGCCGCTGTGGTCTTAGATGAAGGGTACGACATGTTGTCGCAGCGATACGGCTACTCTCCCCTCATGGTGCTTACCAGTATGTCCACTCATTGGAATTTGATCCTGCAATTGACCAAGCGCGAGATCGTGAGTCGATATCGCGGCTCATTATTGGGAGTGCTGTGGTCGCTGGCGCATCCAATAATGACGCTGATGGTCTATACATTTGTTTTTCGAGTTGTGTTCAAGGCGTCATGGAACTCTGAGGGCGAGAGTAGCTCAGAATTTGTGCTCACACTCTTTACGGGATTAATCGTCTGCGCGGTATTTAATGAATGTGTCAATCGTGCTCCCGCTCTTATTCTGAATCACGTAAGCTACGTAAAGAAGATCGTATTCCCTCTGGAGATTCTCCCCTGGGTGTCGTTAGGAGGAGCATTGTTTCACATGGGAGTGAGCTTGACTGTGCTTCTCGTGTTCCATATTTCGAGCCGCCTCCCTTTGAATTGGACGGCTGCTCTATTGCCTCTCTTAGTCATCCCGTTGGCATTGTATGCGCTAGGGGTATCGTGGTTTCTGGCCTCAGTTGGGGTGTTCGTGCGAGATGTGGGACACGTCACTACCGTCCTGACCAATCTCATGTTATTTCTCGCCCCTGTGTTCTACCCTCTCTCTTCACTTCCTGATGCTTATCGTCCGTTCATGTATCTGAATCCGCTCACATTTGTCGTGGAGCAATCGAGAAATGTATTGATCATGGGGAGAGTACCTTCGTGGCATTGGGCAATTGTCTACTTCCTGTGTAGCGCCGTAGTGGCATGGTTGGGGCTGGCCTGGTTCCAGCGCACTCGGAAGGGGTTTGCGGATGTCCTCTAACTTCGCGATCAAGGTGGAGGACCTCAGTAAATGTTATCACCTCTACCATAGGCCTATTGATCGGTTGAAGCAGGCCGTTATGCCGCAGTTGCGAAGAGCGTTAGGACTTCCAGCTAAAGCCTACTTTCGGGAGTTTTGGGCGCTCAAGAATTGCTCGTTGGAGATAAAAAAAGGTGAAACGGTTGGTGTGATCGGCAGGAATGGTTCTGGGAAATCCACGCTTCTCCAGCTCATTTGCGGGACACTTACTCCATCCGCCGGGACGATAGAAGTGCGGGGACGAGTGGCTGCCCTCCTCGAACTCGGCGCCGGCTTTCACCCTGAGTTCACCGGCAGAGAGAATGTGTACATGAACGGAGCGCTCCTTGGGTTGACTGCTGAAGAGGTTGATGAATGCTTCGACAGCATCGCAGCATTTGCCGATATCGGTGCATTTATTGATCAGCCCGTCAAGAGCTACTCCAGCGGAATGTTGGTGCGCTTAGCCTTTGCAGTCCAGGCCCAGGTCTCGCCAGATATTTTAATCGTTGATGAGGCCTTGGCAGTTGGAGATGCAAAGTTTCAGGCCAAATGTTTTGAACGCCTTAATCAACTCAAAGATGGCGGGACGAGCATTTTGTTGGTTACGCATTCCAGCGAGCAGATTGTAATGCATTGCACACGTGCCTTGTTACTCGATGCAGGGTCCGTGTTGGAGATGGGTGAGCCTAGATATGTGGTCAATAGCTACATGAACTATCTATTTGGCAAGAAATGTAACGCGCCTTTCACGCCGACTCTCCCAACTACTTCCGTGCCTGTGCCACAGGCAGAAAGCAACAGTTCACGACTAAATTATGCCGACGATGTATTTTGTACGCGTGCTGGCTACAACCCTTATGAATATCGATGGGGTGATGGCGCCGCTACGATCCTCGATTTTTATCTGGCAGCGGACGATGATCCGTATCCATCTGCTATCGCTACCGGGCAGGCCATCACTCTGGTTGTTACGATAAAGTTCCATGCTGACTTGGTCTGCCCAATTTTTGGTGTCACTATCAAAACCAAAGAGGGGGTCACAGTCTATGGGGTCAATTCTGAAACCTTAGAAACTGACGACCTCAATTCGAAGGGCCGGAAAGACACGGTAACAGTGGCCGAGGCCGTCTTTTGTGGCTGGCTTGGCCCTGGCGACTATTTTATATCGGTGGGAATTGCGACTAAACGAGGGGAAGCGGTTGTGCCTCACGACAGACGGTATGACGCCATTCATATACAAGTACTTCCGGTAAATACATTCTTTGGCCTTGTCAATCTAGACCTAAAATTGAGAGTTCGAGAGATGGTCTTATGAAACCACACCTGTCGCAATCAGACTATACCCTCGATGCGAGAACCAACGTCTGGTCACGCCCTGGCTATAGTGGCATCGTATATAGCGATGGCGACGAAGCTGAGTTGCGGATCGCTGACATTGTTGAAAAAACAACAGATCGGAGTGTGTTGTCGACTGAGTTACGCCGGCACTGCACAGACTGGGTCTCCTCCTATCACTTGGCGAGCACTCGGGCCAACATCCTGCGCCCTTTTGAAGCCGACCTACGTGGGGAAATCCTGGAAATCGGCGCGGGGTGTGGGGCCATTACTCGCTACTTGGGAGAATGCGGGGGGGACGTGCTGGCACTTGAGGGTAGCCCTCGGCGGGCAGCCATTGCCAGGTCAAGGACCCGAGACTTACCAAACGTAGTTGTTCTTTCGGATAGATTCGATCAGTTCAATAGTGATCAGCGATTTGACGTAATTACCCTCATTGGGGTGTTTGAGTATGCCAATCTATTCACGACAGGGGACAATCCGGCGCTAGCTATGCTAGATCGTGTCCGATCACTGCTTAAGCCTGATGGCAAACTCATTATTGCAATCGAAAACCAACTCGGGCTTAAGTATTTTGCGGGTTCACCTGAGGACCATTTAGGCGTATCTATGTACGGGATTGAAGGGCGTTACTTAAGTGACC
>DAISKX010000013.1:0-17362 GCA_036820725.1 Nitrospiraceae bacterium | reverse complement strand
GGCGTCGTGATCGCCGCGGCCGGCGTGGGGGTCTGTTTTGCGCTGCACCTTCTTCTCCCGCAAACACGACGAGAAACTTGAGCGGCGACGGCCCCAGATTCTTTCCATTGTGCCACGTGTCGATCACCTCCAGGAATGCTTGCCCTCCTTCGAACGCCCGATGGAATCCATGGTCGAATTCGACCGTCACTGTCCCTTCGAGCACATGCTCATATGTAAAAACCGGGTACGTCAAGTAACGCACAACGGGTTCCTTGTCGAAGATGCAAGAAGCCCGTCGGCGCACGGATCATGATGCATTTGGGGTCATCTTATCCGGTAGGGTCTGTCGAGTGGGGTCAGCCTATGCAGAGTCCTGTCATACCGCCTCCTTGATCCAGTGGTGCTCGCCCTCTGGTCGCGGCGCCCAACTCTGAATCGCCAGAGGCGAACTATCGGAACGTGAGACGACATAACAACTTTCCCACTGCCCAGGTGCAATCATCAGGTTTCTTCGTCCCATCTTGTTGCTTAACACGATCGCACCGTCGACGATGTCCGCCTGATCCGCATACACATAGATGTCTTCCTTATTCTTGAGCCGTATGCACAGGTACTGGTCACCGTAATCACTCGTCCTTCCCATAGTCGATTCCTTTCATGTGCAGTTCTATGCACCAACACTGTGTGGCAATACACGCACCAATTCACCTTCTTCCAAGAGTACCCGGCACAACGGCGACATGTCCGCCCTCCTTGTCAGAAGGACGATATGGGACGAACATGTCGCCAACGATGTCTTGTCCGCTATTCGAAAGGGCAAATGCCGCAAACGCCTCCGCCACGGCATGCGGCTCTTTCCTCTTGAGCAGCAGGATAGGCCGCCGCAACTTATAGTGGCCGTTTTTGACCGTCTCTTTGGACGGTTCCACTTGGTCGATCACAAGGAGCGTGACGCCGACTCCATAGGTGACTGCCTCAAGCGCAATTCCCAACGAGGCATAGGTCACTGCCGACGTGTTGCCGGCCACAGTGCTGATCGCTTTCTGATCAGACTGTCTCACTTTTGCAGATGCAGGAATCTGACCGATAATCCCCAGCTCCTGCTCGAGGGTTCCCCGGATATGCTGGTTCTGCGGGCGGTCGATCAGTTGGATCGCGAGATCCGGCCCGCCCAGACCCGACCATCGGGTCACCTTCCCGGAAAACATTGCAGCCGCTTGTTCCGTCGTGACCGCTTTCAGCGGGTTCGTAAAATCAACCACAAGGGCAATTCCATCCCATGCAATGGGAATTGCCTCCAAGTCCGGATCGGTCTGCCCTGCCACGGCAAAGTCCGCCTCACCCACCTTGACCATGTGAATAGGATGAAATGAGGCATCCCATCGGATCTCCACCACGCTTCCGAGATGAGCCTGTTCAAACGCTCGTGTCAGCTGTTCAATGACATGAAGTTCAGGCCCATTCCCGGCAATTGTGATCAAAGCGGACAGCCCATCAGCCGACGGCCATCCCAGCGCAACCATGAACAGAATTGACGTAATGGTGCGGGACACCACCGGAAACCTCATGGCAAACGATGCATCTTCCCGAACGTCGATGGGCTTCTAGTTACGCTTGTAGCGCGCCGTATAGTCGTAGACGTAGGTGTATAGGGTCACGGCGATGATCCCCCCGCCAATGAGAATGGCTGCGGCGGTCAGCATGTCGTGAGGAAACAAAGTAGAAATGTCAGATATGTTCATCATCTGCTCCTTTATTTTCTCTCTGCGAAGACCAGTGGCATGTGCTTCGTGACAAACAGAAATCCGCTACGGTCGCCGCTCCTCCGCATAGCTTGCCCAGATGGCAGCAGCCCATGTCAGAAACATCAGTGAAATTAAGGTTATAATTTGATACATCATTCTCACCCCCTCCCACGAATCGTAGACGCACAATGTATGGGTCCTAGATCTGACCTGCAGACCAGCAGCACCCTTCTCGGGAGATGACACGAATCCTTGGGCTGAACGTGCGGGACAGATCCTGTCTCTGCAGCCGCGAACAAGGGGATTGATTGTTATGCTACTCCGCGGGAGGGAAGGACACTGGTCACAATAGCTCAGTATGATGAGATTTCACCCTCGTCCTAGGGCCATCTGGAGAGCAGGTGCGACGGGAAAAGCCCTCACAGCCGACCCACACCGGCTCCTGGACGCGTGACGGCTAGAGCCTCATGCGGCATGCGTTCCGGCATCGACCGGTGGGGATCTACGCCTTCAGTTATGCAGACTCATCAGGATAGGTCCTGATCATTCCTATCCACGGGTGCAAGCCGCCTCAACATCGCTCGAGAAAGAAGTCATGAAGAGCTACGCGACTTCTGTCCTGTCCCCACATAAATCATCAACAGGATGATTCCTGCAGCAGATAGGATCCATGAGACCTGAAGTGGAATCCCGGGCACTCCGGCCCAATAGAGTCCCCACACGATTACTCCACACACGAGGAAAGCCATCGCGTAGTTCAACATGGTGACTCCTTTCAACAGAGCAGACAGAGGATGCGTGACTATTCGATCATCTCATCCTTCACAACGTCTCTCAGGAAAACGGCACCGGAATCCGCGCCCAACAGGACCTGGGCTCTAAATGCCATCGTCGATGTGGATCGATGAGGGAGTCCATCACTTCCCCGCACTTCTGACATCGCCATCCAAACGCCGGGACGCCGCTCACGGCATCCCTCATTTTGATCACCGCCATCGTACCGATACAAAACGGACAATTCATAATACCTCTGATTATCTTGCAAGGAACTGAGTGTACCCAGCCCTCGGGCCTTGTGAACTCGCTCACCGTATAACACGCGGTACCTACTTCTTCTTCTGACACACCTCGGTCGTCGCTTCGATCCGGCCATCCTGGGGACTGATCAGAAGCACCATTCCTTCGTGGGTCGGGTCTCTCTTAAAAAAGATGGCATAGTCCTGGTCGTACTTTCTCTGTGTGACCTTCGTGTCTCCGCTCGAACGGTCATACACCATTTCATTGATGAATGCAGATACGGTTTGCGTTCCATTTGATCGCATTGCGCTCGTCACTTTCCAGAAGATCCGACCCGGATCGAGAGAGCCTTTCGCCTGATCCATGGTGAAGTTCGAACATAACTGCGTTCCCTTCGCGATTTGAACGTAGTCGCCCTTATCAACAAACTGTGCAAAAACCGACAGGGGGAATCCGAGTACCAATGCAAGGGACGACATAAACTTTGTCATGATGCCCCACTTCTTCCAACATCACCCTCGGGCGAGGGATGATCGATATAAGACAGTGCTACCTCGTGTCGAGGTGCTGAATGCCCGATGCCTCAGTATGACGAGAAGACTGATTGCAGTCTGACCAAAATAGCTCAAATAGGAGGCATCATCCCGCCTGACCACCCGGGACAGTGGACTTAGGAATGGGCAAGCATAGGTGCACGACACCGAGGTCGAGGGAATGACCGAATAGGTCCCTCACGATCTGCGCCGAAACGACCGTGCCAAACGGCGCGAGGGTTTGGCGAAGATTCGTATCAGTCCAAAATGATGGAAGCCCGCTGAGATGGATTTTAGTCGACATCCCTAACCCTCCCGGGGAGAGGCCGGCAATTGTCTTGGAGAACAAGGAACAAGAGCCCACCGCCAGGATCAGAACCGGGCCCTCTTGGGAGTTCTCGCGCAAGGCAATGTCTGCTTGAATGGCTTAGCCCGCTACATTATCCCTAAGAATGCACGCGCGGGTCTGGTCAAGATTGCTCACTTTTAAGAGCTTGATGGAGTGTCCACCAACCTGCGCCCGGTTAGATCAGCCAGCTGGTCCAGCAACCGGCAGGGATGCTTGAGGGGAAGAACCGTGCCTGCTACCAGGCGCACAAATGCAAGACACAACCTCGAATGTCGATCCAAGGAAGGTCGAGTTGAACCGAACGCGAAATTTGTGTTCGCCCTCATGAGAAGCCGATCACGTTGCTCAGTGGTGAAGGATCGACAGGCTCGCCCTTCCAGACTCACGCAACGGAGAGGAGCCCGGATTCTCCTCATATCTTCACAGGTGGATAATGACGTTGACTCCTCGAGAGCAACTCCGTATGGTGAACCGGACTAATTCTGGCTCAGTGCGTATCACGTTTATCCCTACAAGCCCATCATTCCTCTTTGCCTCCGCGATCGGACGAGCAGAATGGCCGCTTCTTCAAGCAAAGGCACGGGTCCGGTCATTGTTTTTTCATCTGCCGCAACCAACCTCCGGCCTGCCGTCTCCATGGCGCACACAAGGAGGCGAAAAAGCGGCCCGGCTGAGAAACCGTATCCTGAAAGGCATTGATTGTCAGGCCACGCATCAAGCTCTGAACCTTAACCCGTGGTCTACTGACCTATCCGACAAGCGGGTGATGTGATGATTCGAAAAGAGAGGTACTGCGATGAGTTCAAGACTGCTATATGTGGGCGGACTGGTAGAGACGACGACGACGCAACATCTTCGCGATCTGTTCGCGCCCTTCGGGATAGTCGAATGGGCGCATATCGTCACGCACAAATTCACCGGGAAAATGGCTGGATACGGTTTCGTCGAGATGGATTCTGAAGAACATGCGATGCGCGCAGCGACAACCTTGGAGGGTACTGAACGTGAAGGGATGCGTCTGAGAACCTATGTCACACCGTTTGCTCATCAAAGCACCTGAACCCGCCCGACTTCTCTTCGCATGGATCCGAAGCCATCTGCTCTGACTGAATCTCTTCATCTGCTACATCGAGCAGGCGCAGTACCGCCGCACTTTTGACAGCAAAGACATGAGATTGCTAGGTACTGTGCCAAGGGGATGTGTCGCTTCGGCTTCCCGATCCGTGTATTCTCCGACAAGAAGAAACGTGACCTGAGGCTCGGCAGGTATTTACACCACACGATGAGCGCAAAAACGAAAGCTGAGCGTGTGTGTCATTGTGGCCATAACAAGCGCCGGCACGGCGTCGTGGCAGGCACCCGCAGTTTCTGCCGTGAATGCCCATGTCAGCGCTATCAACCCCGTCGAAAGCGGGCTGCAGGGCGGCGTCGGCCCTCACGGGAACGAGGAAATCGTGGAATACGGCGGGGCCGATAAACTCCGAATCGGATTCCCTGTATCAAAGTAAACAATCGCGGAATCAATAGATATGCGCATCGGTCGGCAACATCGAGCATCAATGGCCCGCTCCGCCATATCAATCTTCATGCCCTGATAAGACCGACGCACACGCCCTATGCCAACACAGACCCTGCGCATCGCCTTGCTTCACCTCGCACCAATTCCCGCCGATTTGAATGGAAACCGGCGATTGATCGAACGGGCGATCAGCAAGGCTGCGGACGCAGGAGCCACGTGGATCATCACGCCGGAACTTGTCGTGTGCGGTTACACCTTTGCCGACCGCATCGGTACGGACTGGATCGTCTCACCACCCGATCCATGGATCACCACCGTTTGCCGGCTTGCCGCACAACTGCGCATCACCGTGTTTCTCTCCCATCCGGAACGGGATGGTCCATCCAATGCTCTCTATAATACGGTGTTTGTCATCGCTCCGGATGGCGCCATCACGGGCAAACATCGCAAGATCAATACGCTGCGGAAAGGATCAGAGGCCTGGTCGAGTCCTGGGGACCGCGCGACTCCGATTCCGGCGCCACCTGTAAGTCGCGTTGGGATGTTGATTTGCGCAGATGCCTGCTCTCCGAGCATTCCCGGGAGCCTCCGGTCGCAAGGCGCCCAGCTGTTGATTTCGTCGGCCGCATGGGCACCGGGCTACCATGGTCCTCAGGGCGAGTGGGAGCGTTGTACCGTTGTGACGGGACTTCCACTGGTCGTCTGCAACCGGACCGGACCCGATCGGACCCTCGATTTTACGCAGGCTGAAAGTGTGGTTGTCAAAGACGGCCGGCGGCTGCTGTCGTTGTCATCGGAACGGTCGGTGATTTTTGTCACAGAGTGGAATGTGACGGCTCAGGACCTCGCGACGCCGGCTTACCAGCGCATCGAGCTATGAGGGCCCATGCGCGACGAAATAGTAGAACCCTCTGCGCACGATCAAGCGCTCACCCGTCCTGGCGAGACACTCACGGGGGGAAAACAGTCCGGGTGAGAAGCGTTTCGAGAGATTTGTGGACTCTGGACAATTCCTAATCTTCGTCGATTCGTCCTCGCAACGTTTTCAATCGCCCCCGTTTCGTCTTACTCTCCACTCGTCGACGGTGCGACGCGTTGGAGGCCTTGGTCGGTTTCCGTATTGTCGGTGCGACCGTGGCCGGTACAATCAACTCCCGCAGCCGATTCAGCGCAACCTCTCTATTGCGCTCTTGACTCCGGGACTCCTGGGCTTTGATGATCACGACCCCGTCTCGTGAGATCCGATGATCATGCCGCGCGAGAAGCCTCGCCTTACATGCTTCCGGCAGAGAAGACGCTCGGATATCGAACCGCAGATGCACGGCCGAGGCAACCTTGTTCACATGCTGACCGCCGGCACCCTGAGCACGAATAGCCGAGAATTCAATCTCGGCATCCGGGATGACGATGGATGGAGAGATATGAAACATCACCCGCCACGCAAGACGTCACAAAGAGTGATTCACCCTCATCCGATCGAATTTCGCACGGTACCGACGGCCTCTTTCACCATGCGTTCGACCTTTCCCACGGCGGTGCCGGCCTTCCGCGCGATCTTCACAAGATTGCTCTGTGCCTGACTCGCCTGCCTCTTTGCTTTCGTACGCAATTTCGACGCGGTCCGCTTGACGCGCGTTTTGGCCCGGGACATGGCGCCCGACTTTCTCTTCGCCGCACTTTTCACTTTTTGTGCAGCGGCTTTGACTTTGCTTGCCGCGGTGCGTTTGACCTTGGTTGCCCTCTGGGACAAATTCTTGACTGTTCGCTTCATATACGCTCCTTCCTGAGATAAGGGTGTGTTCAGACTGCCGCTCGTTCATCAACCGACCGCCTAGGTTCGCAGCGGCACAAGCATGCCTTCACACAATGCCACAATTGCCGCCATGAATCCACTTGACCGTGACCAAACCATCGGAGGCTGCCCTTCCTCATCGAAATCCACACGTCTAGACTGGGACAAGTTTTGCTGGTAATTGCCTGATGCCGATTATCAGATTGGCCTGAATAATAAGCTCATGGGTCAGGTCAATCTCGCGCGCATCGGGCGGCAGTATAACCGGCTGGCAGGGGGATTCCGCCATCAAACAGTGCACCCAGTGTCATGTCGTTCGGCTCCGTTGCTCTCTTCAAGCCTCTGATCTACACATGCCATGGTTTACAGACGTACTCGCACGTACCAGGCTTTGTCCCATCAAGAGGGCGTACGATCGAAACCTAGGGAGTCTCCCAGTACGGCCTGGCCCTCCATGGCCCTAATGTAAGTGCGCTGGCCATACGAGAGTGACGCTGAATCAGGAGGGAGCCTCATGACTACATTGACCCGACAGATTCCGCATTATTCCCGAACCCGCTATCGTGTACCTGCAAGCCTGCCCGCCGTCTTCATGTCGACCAACTCGGTAGCAGTCGGGCGCGTGACGAATATTTCGGTCACGGGCTGTTTGATCCATTGCCCTATGAATCTTGAAGCGGGAAGTCTGGTGGGGATTCGGTTACGATTTGCCGATCAGCAGGAATCCCTGAACATCGAATCCGCTATTGTTCGATGGACGGATGGCACCAGGCACGGCCTGGAGTTTCACAACCTTTCCGCCCTGAGCAAGCGACGACTGTATGTTTCTCTGTTCGACCAGGTCACCATTTCGACCCAGACATCGGCTGGACGCATATAACGTTGCATGAACGCCGTCGATCTGGTTGCCACGTCCGTTCGAATCCCTCAACGGCTACATCGAAAGAGCGCACGCGTCCCGACCTCCTTCAACCATCTCCCGCTCTAGTCAATCCGGATTAAACGCCTCCATACTGACCCATCGATGGTATAGTGTGTCCTATCCGGTTGCTGCGCTGCCGACAGTGCGATTCCACTGTTCTCCAAAACAGACCTCACTGAGGAGGCTCACATGTTCGGACCGATTACGCTCCCCTACGGAGTCAAAATGTTGTTCAATACCGTCAAGCTCAAACCCGGAGTGACATTCGAAGACGTGGAACTCGCGGTCGGAGAACTGTGCAGCGTCGTCAAAGAAACCTACGGCGGCGACAAAGGTGGATTCATCGCGGGACAGGTCTTCAAGTTCTCCGGCTTCCTCTCCGATGAGGGATCGCTGAGTGCCCCAAAACACACCGACGAACACTATGCGATCGTCACCTATTGGCGTTCGTTTGAGGATCACGAAAAATCACATGCCGACCGGACTTTCAGCAGCAAGTTTGCCTCTTTGGCCGCAATGTGTTCAGAGACGAAAGAGTTGGGCTACGACATGCTCTGGCAGGGTGCCGCCCAGCCCGGATGATGCACCTAAGCCTAGTGGAGACATCGCTCTACTCGATCAAATCAATGCTTTACAGCATAAACATAAAGTCATTCATTATGTGCTGAGCAGCAATCGCGCCGGTCAGTTAAAACCACAGTCTTCTCGGTGTTGGAATCGGGCCCTCAAACACCATATGGCCAGACCAAGCGACTAACCGGCGTCACGAATCACACTTGAAACGCATTGCGGCAGAGACTCCACGAGAGCAGGCGCGCTGAGCCGGGCCTGCTCTCGTGCCCGACCTTATCGGCGCCTACCCCGGCATGCTAAGAGCATCGACAAGGACCTACCTGACGGACGCCCCGCGCAAAACACGCACGGGGCGCGCCGGTTGTTGCGACCGATTCTTCCTCTTCTACTTCACGGTAAATTCCAGGGTCATGCCTTTGGCGACATGCGGCGCACCGCTCTCGGGATCGGGGAAAAAGCAGAGCAGCCCGTACTGACCCGCTTCAAAACGCGTCCTGAAAAATGCGCGCCCGCCGTGATCCATCCCGACAATGCCGCCGATAGGTTTGCCGGGCGGAGGACCTGAAGCCCCTGGCTCAAAGGCAGCGGCAAAATCCTTCACCGTTGCACCTGGCGCCAATTTCACGACCACAACTTCATGCGGCTGCACCCCTTCATTGATCACCCGGATGGTACGCGTACCGGCTGAAATGGGCGTCGAAAGGCCGAATCGGAAGTCAGCCTGAGTAATGGTGAGGTCCGCCGCCGGCTCCTCGACCGGTGAGAATGTCCCGCCCGTGACGACGACGGGTTTCGCCATACCCTTCGCCACATGCGGCAGACCCTTCTGATCGGGGATCAGACAGATCAACAGATACTCGCCGGCCGCGAGTTGCATCGTCGCAACAGACTCTCCGCCGGGGATCACGGCATTCGGGCCGCCCACAAACGCAATCCAGGCGGGGAATCGAGACGGGTCTGCCTTTAGGGCGGCAAAGAAATCGTCCGCCTTCTTTCCCTCGAGCAGGCGAACGAGCTGTATGTGATGAAGATCCATCCCCTTGTTCACAAGCTGCACGGTGGTAAGCCCGGCGGGAATACGATCAGGACCGGTGAACCCATACTCGAACGCAGCAAACACGACAGGCCGGGTCTCTGCCCGTAATTCAGAAACCTGTGAGAGCGTGAGGGGACAGGTCACCGCGCTCGTGAGTAGACAGAACATAATTAATCGCACCGACATGACGAAATGCATAGATCCTCCTTATGAACACAACTCCTAGCCCGCGGATCGGCCGGACGGATGCCTGCGCGCTGGTAAGAATACGACGCCAGAGATACGATATATATATGTGAAGGAGCCGCGAGTGCAGCGACCGTCTCGGCACACGTCAAACGGACGGAGGCCAATCGAAGAGCGCATCTCACGCAGTGCACCACGAAGAGGAGGAAAGGGGAATGAAGGAGACATCCGTGCATGTGTCATCCTGTGAAAGGATTGCACCACCGGATCTCCTCTGTTTCAGGCTGATACAGGCATATCAGGCTGTGTCGCGTGCTGCCGCTCATGCTATGATGCGAAGCACTATGTCACTCGCCCGCTCTTCTCTTTTGCCCGGCGGGTTTCAGATCAGGCATCGGACCCTGGGGATTTACCAGGGCAGTGCGATCGAGCTCGCGTTTTGGCATCCGTCGTCAGGGATGCCCGAATATGGCTTGTGCCGGTTTTCAACGGAAGAGAAGGCGCAGGCGCTGATCGAATTCCTCTGTTCACCTGTCTGTGCGGAATCGATGGACCGTACGGACCTGACGATCGAGCCTTATGATCTCGCCGAACATGAGCGTCTGATCAACGAACACCCGTTATCTTCCGCCTGGGAAACTCCTACCTGAGACTGGCCGCGAGTTGTCCACTCCGCCTGGAATGGTGCATGAAGCGTTCGAAAAGGCTTGTTGATGGAATTTCATTCCACGTTGCCGGACATGCTCCCACCGCAGGGATCGGTCTTGCGGTCGCGCACGCGATAGGCGGCGACTCCGCGACGGCGGTCGAGCTGGATCAGGCAGCACTCATTTAGCATCTCTTTCAGTTGTTTACGACCTCGCTGCACGCGGGATTTCATACCGGACAAGGACAGTCCGAGACGTTCCGCCGCAGCCTGTTGTGTGAGACCGTCGAGTTCAACCAGCGTCACCGCGTCACGATAGTCATGGGACAGCCGGTTCAGCATCGGTCTGATACAGGCAGCCAGCTCCGTACGGAGCAGGCCGGACACGTCGGTCGAGGACAAAGGAGCGGATGCGCGCTCGTCCACATCGCTTGCCAAGCCGGCCGGAATCTCCCTCCGTCGCTGGGACGAGCGGTAGTAATCCACAATGGCGTTGCGCGCAATCTGATACAACCACGACACCATACGGCCCGGATCATTCACACGATCCAACTGCCGATGCACCCGCAGAAAGATTTCCTGCAAGAGGTCATCGACCTCCGCCTGATTAGCCACGCGCTTGGCAATGAACAGGCGCAGCACTTCGTGCACCTCCGCCCAAATCGCGGCCGTATTCTGCGTCATATCGAACTCCTCATTCACCGTGGACATACCGTACCGCCTCCTACCGGCAACCGCAAGCGGCCGGAGTCGCATCGGCCTCCGCTGTCGTCTTCGGCACACAACAGCCGGTCGCCGCCAGCGGACCCTCGACCGGTAATTGCTCATGAACAGTAAACACCTCCCAACTGTTGCCGTCAGGATCGGTGAACCACACCTTATCCTGCTTGGCAAAACAGCACGTGACGTTCTTTTGCACGCTCTCGACAATGCCCTGCCCGTGGAGCCGCTGTTCCCAAGCCGCGACGGCCTTCGCATCAGCCACCTCGATTCCTAAATGGTTCACCTCGCTGACTCTCCCGGTCGAGGACAGCAGCGAGAAATTCAGCGCCGGCTCAATCAGATCGAATTTGGCATAGTCGGCGGTCTGCTTCTGCGGCGGCACGCCGAACACCTTCTCGTAAAAGGCCACGGACTGAGGCACATTCCGCACATCGAGAGAAAGATGAGGACGCATGAGGAACTCCTTTCAGAAGAGGCGGCGGAGAATTCCTCCGCTCACTTCTATAGACGGCGCTCCTTCAAAAAGGACGCAGCCCCCTCCCCGGCCGCCCGGCCGCTCGCAAAACAGGCGGTCAGGAGATAGCCGCCGGTAGGGGCTTCCCAATCCAACATTTCTCCCGCACAGAACAGGCCTGGGAGCGCACGGACCATCAGCCGTTCATCGAGCGCCTCGAAGGCAATCCCACCCGCCGTGCTGATCGCTTCAGTCAGCGGGCGGGGTGCAACCAGTCGCAGCGGCAGCGATTTGACGGCGGCGGCGAGCCGAGCAGGGTCTGCAAATGTTTCTTTCGGTAACACTTCCCGCAGAAGTCCCGCCTTCACACCTTCAATATGGGCATGGCGCTTGAGATGCGTGGCCACCGTGCGTTTACCGCGCGGCTTGGACAAGTCCTGGATGAGACGCGGGAGCTCGCGGTCCGGGGCAAGATCGAGCCGGAGGATCGCGGCGCCTTTGGTCAGGATTTCATCACGGAGACATGCGGACACCGCATAGATCACACCACCTTCCACACCAGTCTCCGTGATGACGAATTCACCCAGCCGTCGAATCACGACGCCATCCAACGTCTTTGCAACCACGCCCACGGTCTTCACCGGATGTCCGGCGAACTTTCCACGAAAATGCTCGCTCCAGCCGACATCGAAACCACAGTTTGCAGGCCGCAACGGTGCGATGGGAACACCGCGCTCGGCGAGCAGCGGCACCCACGCACCATTGGAGCCCAGTTGCGGCCAACTGGCGCCACCCAGCGCCAGGACGACCGCGTCGACCTGGACGGCACGATGTCCTTGCGGTGCTGCAAAATGCAACGTGCCATCCTGATTCCAGCCGCACCAGCGATGCCGCACATGGAAGGTGACCCCGGCCTGACGCAACCGGCGCAGCCAGGCACGGAGCAGCGGCGCGGCTTTGAGATCGGTGGGGAATACGCGTCCGGATGAACCCACAAAGGTCTCGATGCCGAGACCCTGAGCCCAGGCACGTAAGGCGTCAGGACCGAATGAAGCGAGCAGCGGTTCGATCTGCGCGCGGCGCGCACCATACCGTGAAAGAAAGGGTTCAAGCGGTTCGGAGTGCGTGAGGTTCAGCCCTCCCTTGCCGGCCAAAAGAAACTTGCGCCCGACGGACCCCATGGCATCGAACAGATCGACGCGTGCGCCGCCCCCGATCGCCGCTTCCGCAGCCATGAGCCCGGCCGGTCCACCGCCGATGATTGCGATTTTCATGCGCGAGTCCTGGCTACCTCATGACAGGCATTCTTAGACACCCGTGACGCGTGCCGCATCCCATCTTGACCTCGGTTCTCCGGATCATGCATATTCGGGCGCCTCATACGACACAGTCCTCTACCACAGAGGTTGCCGTGTTGCATCCCATCGACATGACCCGTCTCCTCTTGATTGTATTCGCCTCTCTCCTGCCCGCAACATATGAAGCAGCCGTGACGGCCGAGACTCACCATCAGGCAAGCACATCTCCTATGAAAGTTCAGGGCGAGATCGTGGCCATCGGAACAGACCTCATCGTGGTGAAAACTCCCACAGCCAAATTCACGTTGAATAAGAAAACGGCTCGGTTGAATGCCACGGTGGGAGACAAGGTGACGCTGTGGGTGACCTCCGGACATGCGGTCATCGATCACCATCGGCAAGATACCGGCCGACGGCACCGTTTCATTACGGGGACCTTACTTGATGCAGGATCGAGGCAGCAAATCAAGCTCTGGACTCCCGAAGGCAATAGGATCTATTCCCTTGCTGAGCACGGAACCAAAACCACACAACTTCCGGAAGGCACGATGGTGACGGTGGAGATCGATGACGCCGACATTGTTCTTGATGTTCATCCCGTCGAGACCGAAATGGCAGCCTGCGACAAACGTCACCACTGCAAGGTGATGCTGCATGGCATGGTGAGGAAGATCGAAGATCGGATGATCTTCATCAAGACTCCGGTGGTCGAATATGAAGTCCCGACAAACATCGCCCCCAGCGACACCGCGGTCGGTGACGAGATGACCTTATGGGTGAATGAAAACAATGTGGTGCTCAATTACCATCGGGCCGGGGGATCGCCCCATCGTCGCTTCGTGACCGGCACACTCAAGTATGCTGACGGAGCAAGGTCTCACATCCGGCTTTGGACACCCGAGGGAGAAAAGACGTTCTCGCTTGTCCGGATAGAGAAGGCAAACAATCTGCAAGAGGGGCGTCCGATCACAGTGGAGATCAGCGAGGCTGGAGCTGTGCTAGATCTCTGGCAATCGTCCTGATGGAGGACGCATCCCCGTGCGCGGCTCAGGGGTGACGATACCCACAATAGCTACCGCTCCCCCCGCGTTTCCCTTCAGACGAATGACGAAGGGCGGAGCACGAATGCGTTACATTCCGATCGTCTCAATGTGCTGCATGTCTTCCCCGGAGAGCATAAGCTGCTCGGCTTGGAGATCTTCCTTCATATGCTGCGGATTCGTGGTGCCGGTCAATGGCAGCATCCCGATCTGCATCGCAAACCGAAAAATGACCTGCGCGATGCCTGTCCCCAATCTCTGAGCGATGGCCCGCACCCCCGGATCGGCCAGGATTTCCCGATTCGCGGTCAACAGCGAAAACCCTTGGTAGATGATGCCGTGCGACAGGCAAATCTCCCGCACCTCTTTGTCCCATCCGAGTGCGGCGTAACATCGGTTTTGCACCACCATGGGTTTATGCTTTGCCTGCGCGCAGAGCGCAGTGAGTTGTTCAGCCGTGACGTTGCTGATGCCGATCATGGTAGTTTTGCCTGAGACATAGAGTCCCTCAATGGCCGCCCACACCTCCCAATCCGCTTTTCCCAGTCCGCGTCGCTGGTAGGGGCCATGCAGGACATAGGAATCCACATGATCTGAATGAAGATGGGTCAACGAACTGTCAAAAGATTGTTTGACCTGGGTCGTGAGATCGGCGGAAGGGTCATACGGAGTGCGATGATCCTGGCCGTTGGCCGGAGTAAATTTGGTCTGCAGGAACAGGCGGTCTCGCGTGATACCTTGCCTGGCCAACTGTTGCAGGGCCTCCCCCACCAGGGCTTCCTGATAGTGGATCAACTGATTCGCGGTGTCGATGGCCGTAAAGCCTGCCGCGACAGCTAATTCCACCAGTTGTGTCGTCGCCTCCTTTTTCCAGGCTGTGCCATACATGAACGACGGAATCGAGACATTGTTGTATGCGGTCAAAGTCATCGTGAACCTCCACAATGCGTTCTGATTCATCAACATTAATGCGCAATTATTCTGCTTTTCTGATGATATGTCCGTTCTGCCCTTCCTGCATGTCTTCCGTGGATAGGCCGTTTTCAACCTACCAGAACGTCCCGGCTTTCGATAGTCTGCACATCGTTGCGCATGACAATCCCTCCTCACGTCATCGTGCATGGATCTGAACGTGTCATGTAGCCGAACCCGGCGAGCTCGAGCGGGCGGACAATGGTGAGAAGACGATCCCGGTGCACCGGCCCCCGCGCGGACTACGCACCGCCGGACCGCCGCGTCGGAGTTCATCATCGCTCTCTGGTATACCTGGAATGGCGAGGGAAGCACTAAGCGTATGATTTCAAATGGACGAAGGAATTGGTACAGTGGGCCCCTCACAAAGAGAGTTGTGATCAGATGAATGATGAACCAACCAGTCAGGAAGTCGAGCTTCGGATCACCTATCGGTATGCGAAGGAGCACCCGTGGGTTGTACAGGCAGTGACAGGATTTCTATCAGCCTATTTCATGGCCAAGCCTGGATTTCGCGTCCAACGGCATTTCGACGAACTCGAATCCGGCATGCATGTGTGGATCTGCGACATTCCTTCCAACATGAAGGTGCTCTTTCTCTTGAAACGACTGCAAGAAGACATTCCCCCCTGCCGCTACGCACAGGTCGCAACCGAGCCCCCCGCACGGCCCCAATACCTTATTGACTCAATTGAGAGGGCTGATGGCTGACAGGATCGGCATCCTCACACGTCATTCGTCAAGCGTCATTCGTCAAACGTGAGAATTTCGATCCTATTGAGCGACGAATGACGGTTGAGGTGTGACGAGCCGGACAGGAAGCTATCGCTGGTCTGCGGGGCGGTCGATACTCGGGGCAAGCTTGGCAATGACCGTTGTATCGTAGTCCTGCACACTGAAGACCTTGGCCACGTTGATGGCCGGTTTGCCGGGCTGGAGCACTTTCTGCGCGATGGTCGCGATCCACGAGAGCGGCACCAACAACACGGTCGGAAGCCACATCACGGAGAGGTCCGGATTCGCCTCGCGAAGCCGCCCCAGCAATTCGCGCTTCGTAGGAGAAATAGGATCCAGAAGATTCAAGGGACTCGGCACACTGTCCCAGGCATCGGTCATCCAAGCGAGGAAACGCCCGGAGAACCCGACATCCGCCACGCCGAGTGTGTCGTGTGGAGAACCAACGGCCACGAAGATATTGCCGACTCGCTTTCCCAGACGGCCGGGCGGCTCGAAGTCACGATAGTCGAGCAGCGCACCGGGACGGACCACCTTGACCGCGACGCCGAGGTCTTTTCCCAACTGCACGACCAAGCGCTCCGATTCCAGCTTTCCCCACACATAGGGCCCTGATCCTTTGCTATCCGGCTCCAACGGGTGATTGTCCCCGATCGGTTCGATCATCCCCTTGGCCAGCACCGCGAGGCTGCTCACATGAATGAAATGCGCGATGCCGGACGCCGCGGCTCCCCGGATCATCTGCTCGGTCGCATCAAGCGAATTGCGTTGATGCTCGTCCCACCCGCCGGCGGTCTCGGCTGCCGCATGAATGACCGTGTCTACCCCTTTGAATAAGTGTGATGCCGCGCCGGAGGCGATGTTCGCGACCACATACTCGGCGCCGGCGATGCGCTCCCACGGCGAAGGTTCACGACGAGCCACCACGCGAACGGGACGGCCACGTGTCAGAAGCGAGCGAACGATCTCTTTCCCAAGGAATCCGGTGCCGCCGGTAACGAGCACACCCCGACTATCTACCGGTTTCGGCGCGGCCGCGGCGAGCGCCTTGGCCTCCCTTTCACGAAGCGCCTGCGCCACCCGCTCACAGATACGCACCGTCTCCAGTAGACTCTCAGGTGACAGCGGAGACGGAGCGCCGGTGCGCACCGATTCATAGAAGGCGGTGAAGAGTTCAGCGAGTCCGGGGTAACTGCGCTGGCTCTTGAGAAATCGGCGAACCATCGCAGACGTCGTGCCGGTCAGGAGTTGCCATGCCTGACGATAGGGAGCGAACAATTTGTCGATACCCGACGAGCCGGGACCGATCGCCCGCTGGGTGGTGCTCCGGACGAAATCGGCAAAGAGCGACCCGTTTCGGCCGACGACCCGCAGATAGTTCTCGACAGGACGACCTTCCAAGGTGACCACCAACGTTCCGGTGACGCCACCCCGCCGTACCAGCCCATGCACGGTTCCAGCCTGGCTCACCTCAAGCGATACCAATTCGACCCTTCCTTCACCGGCCGCCTGTTCAAGAACCTGTAACAGCAGATAAACCGGATGCGGCAAGATGTCGAGCAACTGATGGTCCGCACGGAGCACCGTTCGGCCGCCCGGCGCGTGCCTGACCGTCCGGAAGGAGAAATAACTTTCCACATGCGCGATTCTGCCTATGGAAGACAGATATTGTTTCAACACTGCGGTCGGCGGCTCGAAAATCAACTGGTGCCCAGCACACACCCGGAGGTTTCTTGCACGCGCATCATCCAGGATCTGTTGCGCGTCATCGACACGCTCCGTGAACGGTTTCTCCACATAGATGTGACAGCCTGCATTGAGTGCCAATCGTGCAAGCGGA
>DAISKX010000012.1:0-17719 GCA_036820725.1 Nitrospiraceae bacterium | reverse complement strand
TGGGCCTCTTCATCAAGCATCTTGAACTCAAGCAATGCGGTTTGTTTGATCAGATCTTTCGCCATCTTCGGATCTTTGATGCC
Organism: Nitrospiraceae bacterium; assembly: GCA_036820725.1. Classification (GTDB taxonomy): domain Bacteria; phylum Nitrospirota; class Nitrospiria; order Nitrospirales; family Nitrospiraceae; genus DASSBQ01. The sequence continues at coordinate 17,636 of DAISKX010000012.1, read as the reverse complement.
CGGCAACTGGACGACGATCTGCTTCTGGCCCTGGCGTTGGATGAGCGGTTCAGCCACGCCGAATTGGTCGATACGATTACGAATCGTTTCCAGCGCCTGGTTGATGGCCGAATCTTTGATTCGCTTGATTTCCGCCTCTTGCATCGCCCATACCACACTGTTTGCGGTACCGGAGGTTTCGACTTCGACGTAGGTCGGGAAGTCATCCAGAAGCTTTTGTACCTGCGATTTGAGATCTGGATTCTGAAATGAAATTACAATTTGCGAGGAGCCGACGCGCTTGACCGATTCAGCAGGGATCTTCTTTTCGAGCAGAAGGTCCTGCACCGCTACCACGGCGCGGTCCACGGCGATCTCGACGGCACGGTCCTCCTCGACTTCGAGCACCAAGTGGATGCCACCTTGCAGATCGAGGCCCAAGGTGATGCCCTTATCGGGTAACACCGCTCGGAGCCACCGCGGCAGTTCGTTATAGAGCGGCGGATACGAGGGAAGAAAAAACACGACCGATGCCACAACGACAACAGTCAGCGCCAGTAACCGTCCACCAACCTTTTTCATAGAGTCGCCGATCCTTTTCTTTCTCTGACTGCGTCAGTCTTCCTCTTCGCCGCGAACGCGGCCGATATGCTCGCGTTGTATTTTGATCTTGGTATTATCCGCAATCTGCAAGGTGACCGTCTCTTTCCCGAGATTGGTCACCGTCCCCCAGATGCCCGACGCGGTGACGACCTTGTCCCCCTTCTTGAGGGACTCCAACATGGCCTTCAGCTGCTTCTGCTTTTTCTGTTGCGGCAGAATCAGCAAGAAATAGAAGATGACAAAGATCAATACGAAGGGAACCAGTGACAATAACCCTCCCGCTGAAGACCCGGATCCCGATGTACCTTGTGCCCACGCGACTGAGTCCCACATCATTCTCCGTACCTCGCATTTCTTCCCGAAGCCAACGATTCGTTCGTCTCGGAGTCCTCCTCGGGGGTTGAGTCCTGAGGGCGATACCGTTCGTGAAATTGCTGCCTGAAGACCGGAAATGTTCCCTGTTGAATCGCCTCCCGAATCTGGCGCATGAGATCAGCAAAAAACCACAAATTATGGATCGTATTCAGCCTGGCTCCCAACATTTCCTTGATCATAAACATATGATGAAGATAGGCCCGGGAATACCGCCGACAGACCGGACAGCCGCATGCAGAATCGATCGGCCGTTCGTCACGGAGATATCGCGCCTGTTTGATCAACACTCGACCGAATGTCGTAAAGAGCCAGCCGGTTCGCCCATGACGCGACGGAACCACACAATCGAACAAATCGACACCTCGTGCGACCCCCTCCACCAGGTCCTCAGGCATACCGACACCCATCAAATACCGCGGGGTGGTGGTAGGCAGCTCGGGAACCGTAATGTCCAACATGACGTACATCTCGGGCTTGCCTTCTCCGACGGACAGCCCACCGATGGCATATCCTTCGAATCCTAGGGACACCAGGTCTCGCGCGACTTTGACGCGTAACTCGGGATTGAGGCCGCCTTGGACAATTCCGAAGAGGACTTGGTCATCGCGCCGGCGGGCATCGAGGCAGCGCCGTGCCCAGTGCACTGTACGCCTGGCGGCATCCTCCACCTGATCATTTGTCGAAGGGAGGGCGACACAGTGGTCGAACGCCATAATAATGTCTGCGCCCAACGCTTCTTGAATCTCGATGGCGCTTTCCGGGCTGATGAAATGTGTCGAGCCGTCGATGTGGGATTGAAACGTAGCCCCTGCATCCGTGACCTTGCAAAATTTCGCCAGGCTGAACACTTGGAAACCGCCACTGTCCGTCAGAATCGCGCCGGGCCAGGTTGTAAATGCATGCAGACCTCCCATAGCCGCGATTAACTTATGCCCTGGACGCAAATAAAGATGATACGCGTTGTGCAGCATCAGGCCATAGCCCAGCTTCCGCAACTCTTCGGCATCCACACCCCGGACATTGCCCAGCGATCCCACAGGCATGAACGCCGGCGTCGCGATCTCCGCACGGGTCATGCGCAGTCTCCCCACTCGCGCGCGCGTCGCCTGATCGTTCTGAATGATACTGAATGACAGCATGGACGCCGGATCTCCTATATCCGGTCAGACACTGGGACAACGAGGACACCCACTCTTGTCATAAAAATTTCCTGGACGGCCCACGCACATGGCCGGCATGACCACTGCGTGCCCGAGGTCTCCCCATTCAGGCTTAGATTCATTTATCTGTGTGGATGGAATGAGCCGATCTGGGTCTGTCTCTTTCGCTTAACGAAGTGATGAGAGCTCGCGCAATCGAGAACTCCTCTAGACAAAACTGCGTCTCACAACCTCTAAGTCTGCGTTCAAAAAGGGGAAATCAATCCGGCAATGTAACACACCGCGGCAACAGAGACAAGGTCGGCACAAGAGAATACCCCGCAGCGAGTACCTCTACGCGATCCTGGCTTCACACACGCTGATCAATTCGCCGACGGGGATAGCCAGACAAGGTTTTTCGCTGCATTGTTGAACGGCCTCCCATGTCAGACAATGACAGGGCTTGCCTCTCACCACCGTCACTTTGTTTCCTCTCGGCGACCATCGTTGTTCGTCCGTCGGTCCAAAGCAGGCAACAGACGGAACATCCAGTGCAGCGGCAAGATGAGTCATGCCGGAATCATGTCCTATAAACAGGACTGCTTCTTTTAGAATTCCCGCTATCACCGGCAGCTCAGCATCTTTGATGACAGGCGTAAGCCGCGGACAGTGAGCCTGCACTCGGCCAACCGAATCACGGTCAGCTGGTCCGCCGATCAAGACCGGTATACATCCTTTGCCGTACGACCAGCGGATTGCGTCCGCCATAAGGGTTGGTTCGCAGCACTTGTGTGCGCTTCCGCTCCCGGGATGAACGACGACATATGACTGATTGCCGGACATACCTGCCTGGTTCAACGTCCTGCGCCCTGCTGTAATAGCCTTTTCTGGAACGTTCAATGGCCGCTCACTCGGCGGATCAAGTTTCAAGTCGTTGAGGGTCTCCAGAATTCTGTCGCTTTGATGGATGGAGCGGAGTGGTTCCGTCAACGGAGACTCGATGATGATTTGGCCGACGCCTCGTTCAGAAAGAGTGGCAGATAAGCGACCGTCACGATCCGACATCCAAGCGATAGCCAGACCACAGGTCCGCAACCACTTGTCAAGCACAGGCTCTGGCTGGATGGCCCCGCCCCACACATCGCTCAGGGCTCGAGACTCGATCGGGAATGCGCGTCCAATTTCCTGACAAAGAACAAGAAATTCTCCGATCGGTCGCGTCGCCACAAGGGCACCTTCCTTTACACCATAGCGCCGCTGGAGACTTCGAATCGCCGGCAGTGCCAGTAAAACATCGCCTACGCCTCCAGGATGGATGATGAGAAACCGAGCATTCATTACGCCGATACCGGATTAGCTTGCAGAAGGATTTCTGAGTAATGCTACCGCGGAGTCAAAATCTTCCGGCGTATTGATGTTACGAAAGGAGAGAAGATTCGGATCGAGTGCGGTCAGCTCTGACTCCGGGACGATCTTGACACGAAGATCGGGATATAAAAATATGTCCTGAATCTTAAGACAACGTTGTCTGGCCATGCGTTCAAAAATCGGAACACAGCGTCTCGAATAGAATGCGTGCATCGGCTGGTGACCTGATGCCAACTTTGCTGCCACGATATCCGCACCATTATCCAGGCAGGCCATATATCGGATGACGGCCGGATTGAGAAAGGGCATATCGCACGCTACCGCGAAAATCCATGGCCCTGGTGAGGTCAACAGGCCGGTATACAAGCCGCCCAAACTTCCACAGTCAGGGAGTGCATCAAAAACCACACGGTGCCCGCGTGCATTCCAATGCTCCAGCGGCTCTGCAAGCGCAATAACGACACTCGTAAAGACCTCTTCCAGCGCATCCACGGTCCGATCGATGAGGGATGTACCGTCGATTTTCAGAAATCTCTTATCCTGTCCCATACGACGACTTTTCCCACCGGCAATGAGGACACCTGTCACACCATCTATCTTGCCCCGTCCTATACTCATATTGTCCGTCATCATAAAATGCAACGAGGGGGTGGGTCATCTCCCACCCCCTCGTCTATTCTACCGCTATCTGTTCTACCGCCTAACCTTTGCCCCTCTTCTTATTGGCGCGCCGGGTCAACACCCAGCCTTCAAGAATCACGACGCCAAAAGCGATTAATGCCGGGTATATATAGACTTCCCGTGGTATCGGGGGCTCAAGAATGGTGTAGTAGAAGGCTGATACTGCCATCTTTCTTCCAGCATCTCCGTTATGTCCATCCCAGGCATAAAACACCGTTGGGATATACTGGCCGACGTCGAATCGCGTGTACTCATCATAATCGTCCTTCTTCACACCAAGAGGACGGGAGATCATCACAGTCCACTGGCCGTTCTTCCATTCGGCCTTCATGAGCTTCATCCTCTCCTCGAAGTCATCACGCTCTTCAAAGTCCTGATCCCACCCGGTCCCCCTGAAGGAACGAAGTGACCCATCGGCTTCCCACTTGACAATATCCGCATGAAATTTTGCATCCCCCCAAAGATAGCGCGGCTTAAATGGGGCGGGGATCTCTTGCCACTTGATGGGGAACTGCATACCGATGGCATCGTTGTACACCGCATAGCTACTCTGCGCGGCCGCGATGGAGCCCTCCTCACCGGTCTTCGGAGCCTGCTCTTTTACGCCGAAGTTTTCGACGTTGACCTGCACAGGAGCCCACTTGAGTTTCCCTTCCGCGAGACTTTTTGTACGGTCATCCCATTGGAGGAGGTACACGACATTCTTCTCATTATAGAGAGACTTTACCCAAATATCGTCAATACGGTTTACGAAGTTACGTGGCTTATGAGTGATCTGACCGCCCATGGCCACAATTCGCCGACCTTGCTTCTGCCACATTTCGTTTGCAGGATCATCGGAGATCTCGCCTTCGATTGGTGCAGAGGGAATGACGAAATTAACTTTGGGTTTATCGGTTAACGGATCAATAGGCAAAGGCGTCTTACCATCCACATCTCGTTCGCACAGGGAACTCACGAAGTTCGCAATGTGCCATCGTTCTTCAATGGTGGTATTGTCCGCAAAGGAAGGCATCGGAGTACCATTCAAACCAGTAGAGAAGGTTCTGAAGATGTTCCGGACGTTGTACGGATCTTGTCTGCTTCCGCGGAAATTCCAACACTTATGCCAATCGGCGGGCTGAATGGAAAAACCCCAATCATCTTTGAGGTTAAAAGCATTTCCGTCTCCACGCCCATCCACGCCATGACATTCAATACATTTCTTTTCAACAACCAGCTCAGCCCCCTTCTTGATACTCTCCTCGGTCGGAGCAACGGGATTCAAGGTACCCAGTTGTAGGATGGTCTGACTCTCGGTCTCCTTGTCATTAAACTTGCGGTCCTTGACCAACTGAGTGGTCACGAATGCCAGAACTTGTACCCGCTGTTCTTCGGTGAGAATACCTTCCCATGGAGGCATGGCAGATCCTGGTAAGCCATGCGTAACCGTATCAAGTAGGTCATTCTTGCCGGAGTCAGGAGACCGCTCACTATAGCTGTAGAGAGGCAATTCTCCGCTGGCTGTATGCCGGATCTTGAATGTGCCTTGATTGAAATTTCTGGGACGAGGCCAGAGTCGATCGGCACCAGGACCATCCCCTGCGCCATCGACCCCATGGCACCAGACACACTTTGTGAAGTAGACCCGTTTTCCCGCCTCAATAACGTCGGCTGGAGGTTCAGATGCCAGTTCCCCCTTTTTAAAGCCTTCTGGAATTGTCTCATCGGCGAGGGCCATCGTACCGATGCCTCCAGAAAGGAGGAACAACCCCAGGGTCGCACATGCTATGAACCCGGGTTTCGCCGTCACTTGCTGATTCCTCATTGTTAACCTCTTCGACCTGTTAATCCGCTTAAGTTAAGAAATCGTAATTAATCCCACGTACGGGGATAATACCCAGTGTGCCAATATTCAAACAGAACCACCTTCCAGATTTCGTCTGTCGTGAGATGCTGCTCCCACGGCGGCATCACGGAGGCCCATGGAAAGCTTTCGTTCGGCAGGCCGATTCCACCTTTAGCGACCCGCCAGAAGATAAACGTTTCCTGCAACTGAGCAATCGTACCGGGGTCCGTAAAGTTGGCCGGGATGGGATTAAATGCAAACGCGTGAAGGCCACGTCCGTTAAGATTGTCCCCGTGGCAGAAATGACAATTCTGGAAGAAGATTTCGCCACCCTCGCGGACATACTTTAAATAGCCCTGTGCGTTTGGATCCCAGGGATTCGCGTTCGGCTTCATCAGACGCCCCATACCCTGCTCTACAATCAACGCGTTGCTGCCATCCTGGTCATATTTGCCCTCGGGATTCACGCGATAAGGGTTCTGTGTAGTTTGAAGTGTAAAGGTCTTCCCGTGCACTTTCGTGCTTGCAGGTGGTGCTGGATGCACTGTTCTCAGCTCGATGGGTTCGTCGCTGCTAGGCTTCATCGCAGAGTAGGAAAACCCGGCGATGAGGAGAGGAAGAAGAACCAAATACATCGTGCGTAGCGCCTTATGAAACCCGGTCTGGGCATCGAGAACATTGACGATCGGTTGCTTAAACTTCTTCCAATCTTCTTCATTGCTGGACATCCACATAAACACCGCAATCAATGAAACGAATCCATACATCGCGCGCACACTGAACGGAATCGGAGGATAAATTCTGTATTTTAGGTACACCAAAATAAACGCCCAAAACAGAATACCCTGCCAGAAACGGGGAAATGCCATACCCATCGAACTCAGCATATAGCTCAGTCCGGCAAAGCCAGCCACGAACAGGGATAACTCAATCAACAGCTGCATGGGCATGTAGCCCTCAACTAAACGGACCGTGTGGGATGGGATGATGCCAAAGATCATCCCGATAAGGATGAGCGATCCCACCGCTCCAATCAATGCCCCGACTGTCATGATCGCTTTCATTATTAAACTCCTTGTATGCTAAGGTGAATGTCCCTAGCTACGATATCTTTGGAGGCTCCTTGCCGGCCTGAAGTTGAGAGAGATAATCGACGATCTTTTTTAAGGCGCCGGCACTCAACTTCTGGCCGAACACCTTGGGCATTTGGTTATCAGGAAATCCTTTTACCACATAGGTGCTCGGGGAAATGATGGACTCCATAATGTACTCCGGAGTCGATTTGGCGGTGCCCTTGTAATCCTTATCCTTGATACGCATAGGGGCGTTGGTTCCCTCTTCTAGCTTTGGCCCCACGTTGCCCACGGCTCCAGGAATTCCGGGAATCGTATGACAGGCAACACATGTTGCCTTGGTGAAGATCTGATCCACCGGTTCTGTTCCGTCAGCCATCAGCGCACTGGCGGCCGGTTTGGCATCACCCTCCGTAGGCGGCTTTGGACGATCAGATTCGGGAATGAATTTCTCGTAGGTCTTGACGATCTCATCGTAGCTCGGAGCTTCTCTTCCTTCCCGAACATAGAACCACGTGTCGACCGCAGCTAACTCGGGCAATGACAATGAGATCGGTGGCTTATGGATGGCCGGCATCGGGCTCTCTTTGTCGTTGGTACCCTTCACACCGTAGCCAGCCACGACAAAGCAACTCGGGCATGCATGAGACTCAGCAATGTATTCTTGCCCGTTCTCGGCCGTCCCAGCCCCTGGAAATGCCTCCTTTTGAGAGCTGTCACGATCACCCGGCTTCCCCTTGTGATAGCGGGGGTCTTCCAGGCGTTCCTTACCGGCTCGTTCCGGCAATCCGTCAAGGTTGGGCGCTCGTTCACCCAACATTCCCTTGTGAAACGCATGGCAGAGCGGGCACTGCCCCTTACCGATGGCCCCCTGGACCTTGTTCTGCCCCACTCCGCCGAAGATGATCTTTTCACCCTCGTCAGCAAGTTCCGTCTGCGGCATGTTACTAAAGTCTTTTTTCTCTTCCTTAGGCGGAAAGCCACCTTCTACTTGCGGCAACCAATTTCCATAGCCAGATAAGCCAGCCGCAATGAGGAACATAAATCCACCAATCTTCAGCAATGAGCTGATGTTGGTGAAATAGAGGGCCATCATAAAGGACAAGGAAGTGATCAGGATCAATGACACGGGCAAAAGTCTTGATTCAGCAAAGAAATTCATCTTGTAATTGGCGATGGCCATAAACAAGAGAAATGAAGCCAGAATCCCGATGAACGTCTTAAACAAGGTTCGCCTGTTAGCGACTGGATCCTTGATAGACGCCTTGAAATAGACCAGCAGACCAACCAACAGAGCCATTGCCGGCCAGCCGATTGAAAAGGCCTCTTTAATCAGATCAATCACAGCTCAAACCTCCTGCAGAGAAGGTGGCCTCATCGCCTATAGGCGATGAGGTACCCTCTCATGACAATCAATGCTTTGAGTTCAGGTTAGTGACCAACTGCTGGCTCCGGCGCTCTGCCAGGAACCGATACCTTGGCTTCAACAGGAGCCTTTTTCGCGCCAAGCGCTCCGAGCCAGAAGACAAACATGATGCTGACCCAGAAGAACAGGACGTTGAACGAAATCATGTTGGCCGCAAAACCGACGGTATGCGTATAGGCCCAGGGAGAGTTGTCACGCATGATCTCGTTGACATGCCAGAAGAGACGCACGGAAGAACGAATGTACCCCATCAGACCCATCATCCAGGTAAACGCAGTGGCCAGCATGATCAGGGCATACTGGGATCTGACTGAAATTTTACCCCACTCGATCGCGCCCATCTGTTTCGCGCCTTTCATCATGGCACTGTTGAGCGCAAACATGAAAAAGAGGCACGAAAGAGTCGTTGCGACCTGAGGTACCGACAGTCCCACTCGTACGTTCGCCGGAATGTAGTACCCGTAGATAGCCAGCCAGATTATATTGACATAGGCGAAGCCGAAAAATACGCCCATGAAGATATTCCCGAACTTCGACCACGACACCGTCGAAACCTTATTCCCACGCATGTACCACACAAAACTCAATACGGTCGTCGTGATGATGACGTTAATGCCACCGTTCTTGGCCGACATGACGCCGTAATTCCCCAGCACAGGGTGCTGCTGACCCCCCATCGCCTTCAGCTCCGCCGGCGACATCACGATTGTATGCGGAGTGATGAAAACCAGGAATCCGCAGACCAGGAGGAATACCAAATACTTGATGTACCGCTGATATTTCTCTGCACCCCTCATGCGTCCGAGGGCCTGCCACAGATAATAATTTGAACTGAGGAACAGAATACCGATCATCGTGGCCTGGATGATAAAGAGCCAGGCCAATAGCCCACCCATGAGGGTAATGCCCATCTGCTGCCGGTATGCGTAGACCTCTCGCATCAGCCAATAGCCAGCGAAAGGAAGCGGAATCAAGAAGGAAACGCCCAGGGCCATCGCGATGTATCCCATCCAGTCATAATGCGCCCGCTCCTCATCATTCTTTGCGGAGAGGAAGCGATAAGCTGCATAGGCTGCCACGACACCGCCGCCAAAGGCCATATTGCCAAGGATTCTGTGGACGTTGAGAGGATTCCACAAGGCAGTATGGATGACGTGCCAAATGTTTCCGAGGAAGCGACCCTGCTCGTCAACTCCGGCCGGTGACATCATGAACCCGATCCACGAGTTGGCCAGGAACATGAGCAGCGTACCGATCACGTTCAGAATGACCGACATGCTGAGATGGATCCACTTCAGAAAACCCTCCTTCATCTTGTCCCAACCGTAATAATAGATGTAGAGAGTTCCGCTCTCCGCTACGAACGTCAACGCATAAATGTGCATGACGGGACGGAAAATGCTGGAGAGATACCCGAAAAACGCCGGATATAACGTCAGGAAGGTAAAGATCAGAATACCGCCGAGGATAGCGGTGAGCGAATAGGCCGTCAGACTGATTTTAATGAAGTCATAGGCGAGTTGATCGTACTTCTTTGCCATCGCCCTGTCTTTTGTGACGACACCCATGAACTCAATGACCATACAGAAGATCGGCACCGCCAGGACGAAACTGCCATAGTACAGGTGCTGTTGGTTGGCGAACCAGAGAAGCACCCGGCTCTCAAAGTTGTATCTCGGATAATCCTTCACGCTATCGGTGGTTTTCGGAGCGGGGGCACCGCTCACAATACCTTCAACCTTGTAATAAACATCTTTGCCCTTCTCCACCTTCTTATCCGCCTCACCCTCCTTCGCAGCGTCAGTCGGCGCTCCAACAGCAGGAGCCTCACCACCACCACTCGCCAACGCGGGAAGAGAAATGACGATCGGCATAAGGAGGAGGGCAACCATCGCGCACAGCGCCATGATTGACAGTACCTTTTTTCGGGTTACGTGACCCATAGTGACCTCCCTTAAAAACATCTAATACATCACGAACATGACCGAACAAACCCAGGGTTTTCTCGCCCAACGTTACTTGCGAAAGAGATACCAATAGTCCAGGCCCTGCATGTCCATCAGAAAATGATCGACCGCAGTAAAGTAGGCGAAACAAACGACCACCGATATCACAACATACAGAATTGTTTGCCCCATCTTTCCCCCCTAACAGTCTTGACTAAAATCCCAAGATCATCTGTGGCCGTTCAGCACGGGCACTGCACTCCTGCAAACCAGTAGAAGAACCAGAGACCCACGGCGCATGTCACGTAGAAAATCATCTTTCCGATTTTGATTGTGATATCGCTCTGAGCAGCTTCCATTGCGATTCTCCTAGCAGTTTAATGACGGATTTGAAATTGACACACCATCTACTCTGTGCTAATCAACTTATCTCATTTCACCTTTCAAAAACGGTTTTTTTGATGAATAAAAGCTCAAAAGTGTTCGATATTATAGTTTTGGCCGGAATGGTTGTCAACATCATTTTGGCTGTCTTCCTCATCCTCTACTACTTTGATTTTCTATAACTTTGCTCTCTTTATTGCCTCCTGATCGCCCTGCACTCCCGACCGCTTGAGCACACCGAAAACCGATCGTTTCATCACGAAAATCGGGCACCATTTTCGCCCGGCTGGTAATTCGCAGGTCGGCGCCGGAGCTCGCATAACCCGCACCACGCAACACCTTGTAATTGCCATGTTCGGGGCTTGCGGGATTTCTATCTGACGCATCCCGAAAGGCACTTTCTTGATACCAGTCATCCACCCATTCCATTACATTACCCGCCCCGTCCATCACGCCAAATGGACTCACGTCGCTCTTCACCATGCCCACCGGAGCCGCCACTTCATGCCCGTCATCGACCCGCGCCCAGTTCGCGGCATTGGGAATTTCTACATTGCCCCAAGGCCACAACCGGCCGTCAGTGCCCCGCATCGCTTTTTCCCACTCTGCTTCGGTCGGTAGACGCTTTCCCTTCCATTGGCAGTAAGCCTGCGCATCATCCCACGACACATACACAACCGGCTGATTCACCCCTCGCATACGTCCCATATTCTTGGCATACCGGGAGGGTGGCCCCGATTTTCGATGTCCGGTCGCTCCGACAAATGCGGAGTATTGCGAATTCGTGACTTCATACTTATCGATCATAAACGCATCGAGATAAATCGTACGGGGGGGTTGTTCGTCGAATCCGCCCTTGTCGGTTCCCCTCACGAATGGCCCTTCTGGAATGAGCAGCATGATTTCCGCAACTGGCTGTTCAGGCTGAACGGCGGTAGCAGACGGGCTGCCAGCCGGCTCGTCGCTGCGGTTTTGCTCATACGGAGTAAGGATGGTGCCGCGAAGAATTCCCATGATGGGGAGGCTTGCTGCAGCCAGCACAACCAAAAGGAAGGCGATTTTGAACTTGGTTTCGAGCATGGCTCGACCAATTATTTGGCCAGCGTCTCGGTGTCGACATCCTTCGCACAGCGGAACCCGACGGTGATGTCATGCCGCCAGGGTTTGGCTTGAAATCGCTTCGACGGCCTAGCATTCTTCTTCGTTTCGCGCCATGACCCGCCACGGATCACCTTCTGATCCCCTTGCTCAGGCCCTTTGGGATCACGATATGACGACTTCTGATAGAAATTCTCTTCATAGGAATCCGAGACCCATTCGCCGACATTTCCAGTCATGTCATACAGACCATACGGACTGCGCCCTGCCTCAAAAGATCCTGGCGGCGCAAGATACCGAAATCCATCTTCAGTTCCGTCAATATTGGCATACCCTGACACAAATTCGTTCCCCCAGGGATATCGTCTTTTACCCTCACCGCGCGCGCCCTTTTCCCACTCCGCTTCAGTAGGCAGACGCTTTCCCGCCCACTTACAATAGGCCTCGCCATCATCCCAGGTGACCGCGATCGCGGGCAAATTCGGCTTCAAGAGCTTCGCAGTGTCATCCTCAAAGACTTCGATTTTCCGTTTCGTGCGTTTGGTCATTTTGGCGAAACGCTCGTACTCATCCTGTGCCACTTCCTTCTTATCGAGGTAGAACGCCTTCAGATAAATCTGATGCTCAGGTTTTTCGTCGGGATCGCTGTCGTCATCCCGGCTTCCCATGATGAACGGACCTTCGGGGATCTGAACCATTTCCCGTCCGTCATCGCCAATCGCAGTCTTGTACATCGAGAAGTCCTGCTTGGCTGCGGCAACCGTCGATTGCGTTTCAGTTTTGATGGACACCGCCATTTGCCGAATCTGTTTGGCCTTGTAGGATTCGTACACCAGACCGGCAATCACGAAGATGAACGATGCAAACACAAATACGATGGATCCGATCAATACCGCTCGATTTTCCATATCCTGTCAGCCTCGCGACCTTTGGATCCCGTTATGGGGTATGAGAGTCTGCTGTCTCCGGAGAAGACTTACGGGCAGCACGCATGTCGAGCAGCATCGAAATTTGCACCCCCAGAAAGCCTCCCATCGCCGCTCCCGCACCAGCGCCCACAGAAATCTTTTCGAACCCCGCAACCAACCATGCCAGCGCACCTCCCAACACCGTGCCGATGAGGATGCTCGCAAGGAACCGTCGCCCTCCAAGAAATCCCACGACCGCCCCCAAAAGCGAACCAAGACCGGCAGTGAGGGGAAGCGAGGAGTCTCCTGCTATCATACCGATTAGAATGCCCACGGTTCCCATCACCGCGATACCAAAGCCGATGTCGAATACCTTTCGAAAAGACACGGTCCATGCATCCTTCGAGTTGAGTCTATCGTGGGCTATCGCAGTCAGCGTGGCGAACCGGCCGTAATCGGCCCGAAATCGATCTCCACACCCGGACCGGCGAATATGGAAATACCCCAGGCCTTTTCCGCCGGCTCGTGCTGATGAATGCGCTTGAAATCCTCGTAGACGTTCACACGCTCTTCCACCCACTCATTGAGCGGCGTCACTCCTCCTTGGACAACGATTTCAGACCCGCTGAACATCCCGCCCTCCGTCACAGTTCCCTCAGGCTTACTGCCACTCCAGATATATTTGGTAAAGACCGGGATAAACAAGAGATCCGTATCAAGCGAGGCGTAGATCGCAGCAATGGGTTCCGATTCCGTGGGGGCCTTGTGAAGTCTCCATTTCCATGTCAACAGCGGATAGGTCTTCGGATCCCAATCGATTTTCTTCTTTTTGAGTCGTTGACCGGCATCCTTCGCAGCAAGAAAGTTCCCTTGACCGTCCGATTGAATCTTGTAGGCATCACGTCCCTTGGCTTGGCTGCGCTGGCTCTCGTGCTGCCATTCATCGGGAAATCCATCCTGATCCTTCGACTGAAAATCCTCCAGGATCAAATTACCCGAATCCGCAGCAATGGCGCATTCCGCATTCATGAATCCATACCATGAGGCACATGCCCCACTTATTACCAACAATCTCAGTACCGCGCGCGTTCCCATCATCTCCCTTTCGATCGTATCAGGTCTCTTGAGAAGGAGACGGCAAAAAGGCCGGGATCTTCTCTTCGTTCGATTCTTCCCGCATGACCGGCCGGCGGCCCCGCTGGCACACCCAGAACAGAAACAAGACGGTCACCCAGAAAACGACCATATTGACTGTGACCATTTTTGCCGCGAAGCTCAATGAGGGCGTAAATGCCCATGGCGACACATCGGACATCAATTCATTCACATGCCAGGCTAGACGGCCCGATGATCGAATATACCCCATCAATCCCATCACCCAAGTAAATGCGGCCGCCAACCCGAACAATCCCACCATCCCCCGCATCGACATCTTGCCCCACTGAACCGGCCCGTGCAAAACGGCCCCGCGCAACATCATACGATTCAGCACGACTCCAAGGATCACCACGGACAGCGTCGTGACAGCTTGCGGCGTCGACAGGGCGACTCGAACGCTGGCCGGAAGATAAAACCCATAGATTGATAGCCAAACAATATGGGCCACACCCAATCCAAAGATGACTCCAAGCAATATATTGCCGGTCTTGACCCAGGAAATCGTCATGGTGCGATTCGCGCGGCGATACATGATAAAACTCAACGCCGTGATACAGATCATGACATTCACTGCACCATTTTTGGAGGACATGACACCATAATTCCCCACGACCGGATGCTGAGCTCCTCCCATCGCTTTCACCTCGCTCCCCGTCATCATAACGGTATGCGGGGTCAGCCAGACGAAGAGACACCCCATTAGCGCCAACACGAGATACTGAAAGTACGGCTGGTAGCGCTCTCCCCCTCTGATTCGGCCCATGCTCTGCCACAGGTAATAATTGATCCCTAGAAAGAGCGCTCCGATGAGCAGGGCTTGGACAACAAATAACCACGTCAATAAGCCTCCCATCATCGTCACGCCCATGCTCTGCCGATACGCATAAACCGAGCGCATCAACCAATACCCGGCGAAAGGCATCGGCAGAAGCGCGCACACCGTGACGAACAGGAAAATATATCCGACCCAGTCATAATAGGCCCGCTCCTCTTGTGTCTTTCCGGTAAAGAAACGGTAGCAGGCGTACGCCAGGACGACGGCTCCGCCCGACATGATGTCGGCCAAAAATCGATGCACATTGAGAGGATTCCACAAGGCCGAATGGAGTAGATGCCAGGCATTCCCCAGATAGTGACCTTCCGCATCGACGCCGGCAGGTGCCATCATGAACGCCGCCCAGGCATTGGCAAGAAGAAGGAGCGAGGTGCCGAACACGTTACAGACGATTCCGATCGTCGCATGGCCCCACTTGAGACCTGGCTTCATCATGCGGTCCCAACTGTAGTAATACAGGATCAGCATGAGACTCTCGCCGACAAAGACCAGCGCATAAATGGGCATAAACTGTTTGAATGTGGAGCCCATGTAGCGCATGAAACTGGGATACAGGCCGATAAAAAGAGCGAGCATCAGCGTGCCCACCACCGCGGTGATGGACAAGGCCAACAAGGCAACTTTCAGCAGATCGCGTGCCAATCCATCATACCGCTGCGCCAGCACTGGATTTCGGGCAGTCAATCCGAGGAACTCCAGCAAGACGCAAAAGATCGGTAATGCGAGCACAAAACCACCAAAGTATGTGTGCTGTTGAGTGACAAACCAGACAAGAAGACGATTGTCGAGAGAGCCAAACCGCGGATAATGAATTTCACCCGCGATAGGCGCAGCAGGCCCCTGCACATTTCCGGGTGTCTTAAAATATAAATCAGTGGCCTGATTGGTCACTGCACTGATGGCATCGGGAAGCATGAAACCACACACACTCAATACGATGAGGACCATGCATACCCATGGCGCACTATTCATCACAGAGCATCGCATATTCACCGTCTTATACCTTCTGACTCAGGTTGCTGAAGACCGCGCTGGTGTTTCCGGACCGGCCGGTTTGACCATTGAACGCGATTGGCCAAGTATTCCCATGACGAACGGGCACCGGAGCAGAGAAACCGGAACTTCCTGTCTCTCTCGATCCTCCACGTCTCTTCGAACGCCTAGATAGTACCCGTACAAACCCATGATGCCCCCTACCAGTCCAACCGCGGCACTCAGCAGATTCGGTGAGGGTTGCACGTGTTGAAGAGGATAGAGCACCGCGCCCAATAGGACGAGGTAGTAGGTGGAGGCAAACGCCAACCCCGGCCACCACCAAAACTTGAGGAGTTCGCCGAGACTTGTCGCGACCAGAGCCGACACCCAACCTTCCTGCCGCTGTTTTCCGTCAAAATAGGCGAACACCGTGATAATCCCAGCCACAATCGTGACCACCCCCAACTGAACCACGATCCCAACCCGCGACACGACAGGTGTCGCGGCAATTTGTGCGAGCACCCAACATATGGCCAGTCCACTTGCAAACCACTTGGACGAGGCGAGTCTCGATTCACGCATCAATGTGCGAAGCGCCGCTCCATCCGGGAATGTTGCGAATGGCCGCCCGCTGGATTGCAGCCATCTGACGTGACCAATCTCAAAGGCATCACGAGCGACGGCAGTGCAGGAAATAATGATGGCCATCATGGCGGGACCGTCCGGATGCAGACCGTAGTCATAGTTCACCAACCAGAGCAGCGCCAACACAAGGAGGGACAATTGCAGCCCATAGACAAATCCGATCCACCCCAGCACCCACAGTATTCGAGCTATGCGATCCTCGTGGAGAATACGAATAAAGGGAATCTGACGACCTGCGCGATAGGCACATGCCGCGGTGATGAGGGCAATGAGCCCGCTGACGACAAGGAGGGTTGCCGGCTCGGCAAGATCCACGACCTGCTTCGCGCTCCGATAGAACACGAAGGCGACGAGGCCGGGCACCAACATGACGATTCGTTTGCGCTTGCGAACCGATTCCTCGGTAACAGCCAGGGCTAAACTCGGGAGCACCCGTAAAGCCAATCGGTGCAACATGTACAACTCGTGATAAGTAATGAGCCGCGGGCTACGGGGCGAGGCCGAAACGCCGCTGCATGAATATCGATCGACCCGTCATAGTCACGCGTTATGATTTTTGAACGGCCATGCCGAAATAGCGTGCCTTCACTTCTTCCATCAGCGCCACTGTAACACGCGCCTGCCCCCTCTCGGCCGCCGTGCGCTCCAGCTCTACACGAGCCATAGCCCGCACGGGGGGTGGGACATTGTTCAATCGCCGCTCTGCTTCCGCATCCCACGCGATCGACTCGCCGATCTTCGCTTGGAGAAACAGATCATAGGTGATGACGCGATGATGGTGGATCCGCGCATAGGATTCCACCTGCTCTTGAATGAGCGCGGTGGTATAGGGCGGCACCCGCTCAAGACAATGCCGGGCATCGTCTGTCCACATCACCCGGTCCACCAGTGCGCTGGCATCGACGACTGGCATATCCACCCCGACGCGCCACCCACATCCACGACACTCGAATCGCACGAACCATACCTCTCCCGCATCCGTACCTGATCGTTCTTCGATGCCTTCCGTATGCATCCACCGACCGCAACTACAGACCAACATGAGTTATCCTGCTTTGAATCCCGGAATGATGAATCAGCCAAAGACCTACCCTTGCACGCTCCCCGCCAACACCCGATGTTCAGCCGATTTTCCCCGGATACAGGATATACAACATGGTATAGGTCGTCGTACCTGTAATGAACAGAATGCAGTAGATGAACATCGTAAACCGG
>DAISKX010000011.1:0-18227 GCA_036820725.1 Nitrospiraceae bacterium | reverse complement strand
GTCTTCAGAGCCTCGCCGCGGCAGTCAGATTTGATGATTGTGGCCGGTACGGTATGCCGGAGGATGGCGCCCGTCATACGAAAAATTTACGACCAGATGCCGGAGCCCAAGTATGTGATTGCCATGGGCTCCTGTGCGACATCCGGCAACATTTACGACAGCTACAGCGTTGTTCAAGGAGTCGACCGTTTCGTGCCGGTTGATATATACGTTCCCGGATGCCCACCGACTCCCGAGGCTTTGTTTGATGGGATTCTTAAGCTGCAAGAGCGAATCATGCAAAAGAGGGTTTTTGTCAAGCAACCGCAGGAAGTCAAACAATCTCTCAAGGTGTAGAGATTACGGTGCGACATGAGCGTGATCGCAAAACGCGTTGAGGAATCGTTTTCAACAGGTTTTATCAAAGCCGTTGAATGGCGTGGAGACGTGGCGATCACCGTCAAGCGGGAAGCTCTTCACCAAGTGGCATGCTTCCTGCGCGAAGATCCGGCAATGGACTTCGACTACATTATTCATGTGAGTTCGGTAGACTGGCCTGATGAGGAAGAGCGCTTTGAGGTCGTCTATGAATTGTATTCGATTCGGAACCGCCATCGAATCCGCCTTAAAACGCGTGTGTCCGAATCAGACTGCGTGGTCGATTCTTTGACGGACCTTTGGAAAGGCGCAGATTTTATGGAGCGGGAAGTGTACGACATGATGGGCATTAGATTTCGCAATCATCCCGACCTCCGGCGCATTCTCATGCCTGACGAATATGAGGAAGGCTACCCGCTGCGAAAGGACTTCCCTCTGCGCGGGAAGGGATGGCGCGATACATTCGAGTTTTTGGATGAGCCGGCCAGATAGCACTAGAAGCCAGGGTCATAACGACAATGTCATCGTTTGAAGATCAGCGCACGACGATTTACAAGGTCGACCCCGAGCATCCGGAGAGCGCGACCCTTCCCACCCTGAGGACCGAGGAACTCTTGCTTAACATGGGTCCTCAACACCCGAGTACGCACGGCGTGTTAAAGGTGATTCTGGAGCTGGAGGGGGAACGGCTGGTTAAGTCCACCCCGGTCATGGGATTTCTTCACCGAGGCGTGGAAAAACTTGCCGAGGAGGGCACTTACCACCAGTTTATTCCGCATACGGACCGCCTGGACTATGTCTGCGCCATGTATAACAACTTTGCCTATTGTCGGGCAGTTGAAAAGTTGATGGACCTCACTGTCCCGGAGCGCGCGGACTACTTGCGTACCATCGTCGCCGAGGTCCAGCGGATCATCGGTCATCAGTTCTGGCTAGGCACCCAAGCTCTGGACATCGGGGCGATGACGGTATTTTTTTACTGTTTCCGAGACCGGGAAATTCTCCTCGATTGGTTTGATGAGTTATGCGGGGCCCGGTTGACGACCAGTTGGTATCGAATCGGCGGTGTGGAACGGGATCTGACAGAGTCACTCCTCGCAAAACTCCGTCAATTTCTTGATTACTTCCCCCCGAAAATCGACGAATATGTCGTGTTCCTTGAAAAGAATCGTATCTGGCTGGCACGGACGAAGGGCGTAGCTGTCATCTCAGCCGAAGATGCCCTGAGTTTCGGGCTCAGCGGGCCGACGCTACGAGGGTCGGGGGTCGACTACGACCTACGAAAATATGAACCGTATGCCGCCTATCCACGCTGTGAGTTCAGCGTTCCGGTAGGAAAGAACGGCGACACCTATGACCGGTACTGGATCCGCGTTCAGGAGTTGTATGAGAGCGTGAAAATCATCAGACAATGTCTGGAGCAGATGCAGGAAGGTCCGATCATGGCGGATGTTCCCAGCGTAACGCTCCCGCCGAAAGCACGCGTCTTTACGAATCTGGAATCGATGATTCAACAATTCAAACTGTTTTCCCAGGGCTTCAATGCTCCACCGGGCGAGATCTATTGTGGGACTGAGGCGCATAAGGGTGAACTTGGTTTCTACATCGTCAGTACGGGCGGAGGTAAACCCTACCGCCTCAAAATCCGTGCTCCGTCCTTTATTCACATGGGAGCATTCGATCACATGTCGAAAGGTTACATGATCGCCGATGCCGTGACGATTTTCGGCACCTACGACATCGTGATGGGAGAATGCGATCGCTAGAGGAGAGAACCATCAGCCATGGGGCTTAAAGCCGCAACAAATCCAGACGCTGAAACCGCGTCCATAGAGCTGACGATCGACGGGAAGACAGTGACCGCCAAGGACGGCGTATCGCTCTACGACGTCATCTCAAGCACGGGCAAAATTATTCCCGCCATGTGCTATCACTACACGTTCGATCCATTCGGTTCCTGTGGCATGTGCCTTGTCATGCAAGAGGGGAAAAAAGCTCCGGTCCGTTCCTGCACAGCGAAGGCTACGGCAGGGATGCTTATTAGAACGGAAGGAGATGACCTCTTCCAAGCACGGAAGAAGGCCGTCGAAAAACACCTGTCGGTCCATCCGCTGGATTGCCCCGTGTGCGATGCAGACGGCCATTGCGAATTGCAGGACATGGCGTTCCAGCACGGCGTCACCAACCTCGCCAATGCCAAACAGAAGCTCATTCCCGAAGATACTCGCAGTCTGGTCCTCGATTTCAACATGAACCGGTGCATCGCATGCGCCGAATGTATCAACGTTTGCAAAGACGTCTTGATGATCGACGCGCTCCAATTCATGAAGAAGGGCGGCTTCAATCAGGTCGTGGCCAAAGGGGACGCACCCCTTTCCTGTGAATTCTGTGGCGATTGCCTTGCAGTCTGCCCCGTCGGGGCGATTACCAACAAATACTCGAAGTATCTGTACAAGCCCTGGCAAATGAAGAAGACCACGACCACATGTAACTATTGTGGTGATGGCTGCCAGATGTACCTGGAGACCAAAGACACCGAGGTCGTTCGTGTCACCTCCCCTCTTTCGTGGAAGAACAAATGGGGCGACCGTGCCGATACCACAAAAGGCCATGGCGGCATCTGTGTTCGAGGCCGCTTTGGATTTCAGTATATCGACAGCAAGGCCCGCCTCCGCCAGCCGCTGGTTCGGAAAGACTCTCAGTTGGTCGAGACTCCGTGGTTGGAGACGATGGAAACGTTGGTTGACCGGCTCTCGGATATTCATCGAAAGCATGGTCCTGAGTCGATTGCCGGTCTGATCACAGCTCGCTGCACGAATGAAGAGTTGTACTTGTTTCAAAAACTCATGCGGGCCGGATTCCGCACCAATCAACTCGACAGCAGTGCACGGTATGGCCATCTGAATTTTGTCCACGCTGTGCGTCATGCCCTGAACATCGGACGTTCTCCGAACGACTGGGAAGATCTCACCAAAGCGAAAGCCATACTTCTGGTCGGCTCCAACCTGACGGAAACCAACCCCCTAACGTCCGTGCGCGTGAAGGAAGCGATCCGGGTGTACAAATCACAGGTGATCGTCATCGATTCGGCGATGACCAACATGGCCCAGCTTGCCTCGCACCCTCTCATTATTAAGCCCGGTACCGAAGGGATGCTGATTGATGGGCTGGTGAAATCGGTCATCGAACAGGACCTGATCGATGAGGAAACGACCAAGCAGTATCCGGCAGCATTTGCGGCACTGAAGCAGGCAGTTGCGCATGTCACTCTCGAACAGATCGCCGCCCAGACAGGCATTTCCGTCGACCTGATTCATGAGGTTGCCACCATTTTCGCGGAAGCGCCGCGCTCACTTGCGCTTTGCGCAGAAGGCATCGTCCGTCGACCGAACGGCTATCGCAACGTACTCAAACTGATCGATCTCGCCTGGGTCACCGGTAAACTCGGCCGAGCCGGATGCGGCGTGAATACCGTCACCGAGGAAATAAACGAGCAAGGTGCGGTCGACATGGGCGTTGCCCCTGAATTTCTTCCGGGCCAGGCGCGATTTGATGATCCAACCGCCAGACAACGGTGGGAGCAGGCCTGGGATGTCACATTACCGGCGGCAACGAGTGGGGCGAATCTGCTGGAGATTTTAGAGCGATGCCGGCATGGACAGATCAAAGCGCTCTACGTCGTCGGAGAGAATCCTCTCGCGACACTCCCGGCTTCTGCCGGAGTGAAAGCCGCGCTTGAAAAGCTGAGCTTGCTGATCGTACAGGATCCTTTCCTCACCGAAACCGCTCAACTCGCTCACGTGGTGCTCCCGGCTTCTACCTATGCAGAAAAGGACGGGACCTTCACAAACTTGGAAGGCCGAGTCTTACGTGTACGCCAGGCACTGGACCCGATCGGCGAGAGTCTGCCGGATTGGCACATCATGACCGCATTAGCGAATGGACTGGGCCATCAATGGCTGTACGAGTCTGCTCAGGATATTCAGAACGAAATCATGAAGCTCTTGCCGGGGTATTACAACCTGGGCCAACCGCGACAGTTGATCCTCAACCCCGACGCCTACCTTTCAAATGGCTATGCATCGGACGTAGCGGCTCGATATGGTGCGGACCTGAAATTTGCCAAAGAGAAGGATGCAACACGGCCGTTTACGCTGGTCATGGGACAAGTTCTCTATCACTCGGGCAAGATGTCGACGCGCGCCTCCGGTTTGGTCCAGATCCAGCCGAACTTGGGCCGTCTGGGCATGAACCCAAAGGACATCGAGCATCTCGGCCTGAACGAAACCTCCTACGTAACGGTCAGTTCAGGCACAGGATCCGTGCGATTGCGAATCAAGCCAGATCACAATGTGATGCCTGGGACCTGTTTCTATCCCGAGCATTTTATTGATCCACCGGTAAAAGATCTGATGACGGTCGAAGCGGATCCCGTTACCGGAGTACCGTACTTCCAGTCAGTGCGCGTGAGCATTGAAAAGCTCGGATCGTAAGGGTAAGCTCGCTCGTCTTTTTGTCTGAGCTCAAGGATTTGGAGATTTCATGAGCGTTGTCGCTCTCACCAAAAAAGTATTGCAGGCGGCCTTGTTTTTCGAGATTTGGGACGCGATGAAGGTCACCTTCAAGCACATGTTTCATCGCCCGATCACGTTTCAGTATCCCCGGGAGCAACGGACGATCCCCGACGCGCACAGAGGGGCATTGGGACTGTTGCGATATGAGGACGGCCAAGAGCGATGTGTCGGCTGCGATCTCTGCGAAGTCGCCTGTCCGTCTCATTGCATCAAAGTGATCAGCGAAGAGGACAAAAGTCGCCCGCTTCAGCGCTTTGCCTCCGAATTCTATATCGACATCACGAAATGTGTCTTCTGTGGATACTGCGTGGAAGCGTGCCCCGTGAATGCCCTGGCCATGACCAAGATGTATGAGTATTCAACACATGACAAGCGGACGCTCCTATTCGACAAGTCCAGGCTCTACGAGATCGGCGAGCGCCATTTGGAAGATGCCAAACGCTATTTGTACGCCCATAACCAAGAGAAAAATTCGCAAGAGAGCCGGGAGTACCGCTATTATTTCCCGCAATCGGTTCTCAAGCCTACGCAGACGCCGCCCAAACATCTGAGTTGAACCGGACTGTTATGGCCTTGGTGTTCTTTAGTTATTTCGCATTGGTGAGTATTGTCGCCGGTGTGCTGACCGTGACGATGAAGCATCCTGTCCACTGCGCGCTCGCCCTGCTGGCTTTACTGCTACATGTCTCTGGGCTGTTCATCATGCTGAATGCCGAGTTCTTGTGGGCCGTTCAAGTCATCGTCTATGTGGGTGCCATTCTGGTGCTGTACCTGTTCGTCCTGATGCTGTTGAACCTCAAAACAGATGAACGGTACTTTCATGCCAAAACCCCGTACCTGCTCGCACCGGCCGTGATCGGTACCATCTACCTCCTCGTGTTGATGGTCCGCTCTCCCTTGAGCGGGGTAAAAGGGGATGCCACGGCGACCGCAATCCTTCAGCAGGGGGATACGTACGCCGTCGGGATCAAGATGTTCAGCGAATACCTCCTGCCTTTCGAAATCATCGGGGTCTTCTTGACGGGCGCGATCGTAGGTGCCATCGTGCTGGCTAAAACACCGAAGACGCTGGAAGGCAGGCGGGAGACATGATTCCTCTCTCCGCCTATGTGGCAGTAAGCGCCGTCCTATTCGTAACGGGCTTACTCGGCGTGTTGATTCGTAGAAATTTCATTATCGTATTGATGGCCGTCGAAATCATGCTCAATGCGGCGAATATCAATCTGGTCGCATTTTCCCATCACTTGGACTCCATGGCAGGACAGATCGTCGCGTTGTTCATTATCGCCATTGCAGCGGGCGAAGCCGCCATCGGTCTAGCCATCATTATCGTCGTCTTTCGCGGCAAGATTTCCACCAATGTCGACGAAATGAATCTGTTGAAGTGGTAACGTGTCCGATTCCATTGATCTGATTATTAAGCTCATCCCGCTGTTTCCGTTGATGGCCGTTCTCATAAACGGCCTCTTTGGACACCGGTACTCTCACGATTTCGCCCATCGGTTGGCATGGGGGTCCGTGCTCCTTTCGTTCCTGTCCACCCTCGCGGTCTTCACCGACGTTCTTAAAACCGGAGCCTCCCGGGAAGTGGTCCTCTATAAGTGGATCTTCGGCGGTGATCTGACGATCAACCTCGCCTTTCTCATCGATCCTCTCACGTGCATCATGTTGTTGGTCGTCACGGGAGTGGGATTCCTTATCCATGTCTATTCGGTCGGATATATGCATGGAGAATCTGGGTTTACCCGCTTCTTTACGTATATGAATCTCTTCATGGTCTCGATGTTGTTGCTGGTGATGGGCAACAACTATGTGGTGCTTTTCATTGGATGGGAAGGTGTCGGCCTCTGCAGCTACTTGCTCATCGGGTATTACTACGATCGTGTGTCTGCCGCCAAGGCAGCGACTAAAGCCTTCGTCGTGAACCGGATCGGCGACGCGGGGTTTCTTCTTGCAATTTTTCTCGTCTTCGTCAATTTTCGATCTTTTGATTACACCCAAGTCCTCCCGCGAGTCGGCGAGTTGTCTCCTGAAATGGCAACGGCGATCGCCCTCTGCCTCCTCATCGGCGCTGTTGGAAAATCGGCGCAGATCCCTTTGTATACCTGGTTGCCGGATGCTATGGAAGGTCCCACGCCTGTGAGCGCCTTGATTCACGCGGCCACTATGGTGACAGCCGGCGTCTACATGATCGTCCGCAATCACGCCATCTACGACCTCTCACCGACCGCCATGACATCCGTCGCGTGGATCGGAGGGATAACGGCTCTATTCGCTGCGACCATTGGCCTGGTCCAGACCGACATCAAGCGGGTGCTGGCCTATTCGACGGTCAGTCAGTTGGGGTATATGTTTCTCGGCTGCGGGATCGGAGCCTATACCGCCGCTATTTTCCACCTCATGACCCACGCATTCTTTAAGGCCTTGCTCTTTTTGTCAGCCGGCTCTGTGATTCATGCTCTGTCCGGGGAACAAGACATCAGGAAGATGGGTGGACTCAAAACGAAGATCCCCTGGACCCACATGTTGTTCCTCATCGGAACGATCGCCATCGCCGGTATACCGCCTCTTGCCGGGTTCTGGAGCAAAGATGAGATTATGGGTCATGCCTTTACGCATCAGCACTATGTCCTCTACGGGATGGCTGCGCTCGGTGCCTTTCTCACGGCCTTCTATATGTTCCGGCTCACCTATCTGACCTTTTACGGTACCTCTCGTCTCGATCACCATGCAGCCGAACACATCCATGAATCTCCCATGGTCATGATCGGTCCCTTGGTCGTCCTTGCGACACTCTCCGTAATCGGGGGATTTCCTGGTGTTCCTCCGGAAAACGGATGGTTTCATCATTTTCTTCAACCGGTCGTCGGAGGGGCAGCCGGTGAGCATGGCAGCAGCGCCGGCATCATCATGACTTTGATGGTGGTCGCGACCGCAATTGCATTGGCAGGATGGGGACTCGCACATTATATGTACGGTAGTTACTCACACCTGGCCGACTCGCTTTCGTCACGTGCTTCCGGCCTCTATACCACGTTGCTCAATAAGTATTACATCGACGAACTCTATGATGCGCTGTTTGTCGAACCCACCAAACGACTTGGTTATGCGTGGGACTGGTTCGATCGAACGGTCATCGACGGCATCGTTCGCGCGGTAGGCGATGCCGCCGAAGCGGGGTCGGCCGGCAGTACGTGGATTGAAAAACACGTTATTTACGGCTCCCTGAACATCGTGGGTTATACCAATCACGTGCTGGCACGTTCATGGCGAAAGCTTCAAAGCGGGATGGTCCATCATTATGCCGCCATTATCGTTGCAGGGCTTTTTATTCTTGTGCACCTCGTTCTTTTATGGTGGACCAGCACGAGTACCGGGACCGCCACGTACTCGTCTCGATAGAGCACAGAGGTCATTGGGTCATGCTCGAAGAGTTCGGTTTCGGATTTCCCATTCTGTCCTATCTGATCTTCCTACCGTTGATCGGTGCAGCCGTTCTTTGGCTGATCGAAGACGAAGATCTCGTGAAGACGGCGGCGCTCGGCATTTCATTGATCGAACTGGCCCTCAGCGTGCTGGTATTACTCCGCTTCGTGCCCGAATCGCCCGCCATGCAGTTCGCAGAACATGCGCGATGGGTGCCTGCCCTGGGAATCGGCTATCACCTGGCTGTCGATGGTATCAGCGTGCTCTTCGTTGGACTGACGGCTTTTCTTACCGTCCTGATCATCATTTATTCCTGGGACACGGTTCGCAACCAGGTCCGTCTCTATTTTATGGCTTTACTGGCCCTCGAAACGACGACAATGGGTATCTTCGTCTCGATCGACCTGATCCTCTTCTTCGTCTTCTGGGAACTCATGCTCATCCCCAGTTATTTCCTGATCAAACTGTGGGGAGGAGGGGCCGAACGCCACAATGCCGCACTCAAATTCGTGCTGTATACCCTGATGGGCAGCGTCTTCATGCTGGTCGGCATCGCACTCCTCAACATCAACTACCATCAGTGGGCCGTCACGCATCACCTTGAGCGGGTCTATTCATTCGATCTGCTTGACCTCCTGTCGGCTCCAATCCCACTCCATCAGCAGATTTTGATTTTCTGGATGATCTTTCTCGGCCTTGCCTTCAAGGCGCCGGTCTTTCCGTTTCACACCTGGTTGCCGGACGCGCTGGTCGATGGACCAATCGGTATGTCTGTCATGCTCGCGGGATTAAAACTCGGAACCTATGGATTCCTCCGCTTCAGCTTTCCTTTGCTACCCGATGCCTCGAAGAGTGAAGGCGTCGTGACAATCGTGATGATGTTGGGACTCACCGCGATTATTTATGGGGCAATCGTGGCGTTGATCCAGCCCGACTTCCGCCGTTTGCTCGCGTTCAGCAGCATCAGTCACCTGGGTTTTGTTGTCGTCGGACTCTTCGCCTTGAACTACCAAGGTCTCCAGGGCAGTCTGCTCACGATGATCAATCTGGGATTCACTACGGCAGGGCTCTTTTTCATCGCAGGGTTTCTGGGAACCAGACAACAGAGCACCCAACTGTCGGCCTTCGGGGGATTAGCCAAACAGGTGCCGCTCCTGGCGACGTTTCTGCTTATTATCGGACTCGCCTCAATCGGATTGCCTGGAACGAACGGGTTTGTCGGGGAGTTTCTGATTCTCTTGGGCGCCTTCAAGGCCAAGTGGTGGTATGGAGCGATCGCGGTGCTCGGGGTGATTTTCGGAGCGGCCTACTTTCTCTGGTACTACGAACGTTCGATGCTGGGCCCCGTCGCCACGAAGGTATCTCCCTCGATGAAAGATCTCCATATGCGAGAGATCACGATCGCCGTCTCGCTCTGCGTCATGATTCTGTGGATCGGCTTGTACCCCAGCCCATTCTTGAAGATCATGAACGGCTCGATCCAAGCGCTGGTCGACAGATTGGACCGGTCCAAGGTCGCATCGGTTGAACCTCAACACGGATATGTTCCCGCAAAAGAGTGATGCATGGCTGAATATACGCTTCTGATCATCCTGTTTGCCCCGTTCCT
This sequence comes from Nitrospiraceae bacterium, assembly GCA_036820725.1. Lineage (GTDB taxonomy): Bacteria > Nitrospirota > Nitrospiria > Nitrospirales > Nitrospiraceae > DASSBQ01. The sequence goes on along the minus strand of DAISKX010000011.1, from coordinate 8,261 downwards.
CGGTGCCATCACGCTCGTATTCGTGTCCAACCGACAAGCCATGCTTGTCCGTGGTATTGCGGCCGGGTCAGCCTTCATTTCCCTGATTGCGTCCTTCTATTTGTTCTATGCCTATGATCCCATCAAGGGCGGATTTCAATTTCTTCAGCGCATTGAATGGTCGCAACAACTGGGAGTGTCGCTGTACCTGGGTGTCGATGGGATCGGCACGCCTTTGGTCCTCGCCTCCAGTATTCTCCTGTTCGCCGGAATTTTCGTGTCCTGGCATGTGAAGGATCGAACCAAGGAATTTTACATTTCACTGCTGATTCTGGCCGCGGCGACCATCGGCGTCTTCATGTCCCTCGATCTGTTTTTCCTCTACTTCTTCTATGAGATGTCGGTCATCCCCATGTACCTGCTCCTTGGCATCTGGGGAAGCCATACCAAAGGCTATTTGGAAATGTCCGACCCCGAAGGAGTCAAGAAACGAGATTCGATCGGGTTTATCTTCAATTTCGGCTCCAACAGCAAGGAATACGCGGCCATGAAGCTGGTCTTGTTCCTGTCGGCCGGAGCCGTGTTTGCCTTGATGGGAATTTTACTGATCTACAAGTTCTCCGGCGTAAACACCTTCGATATTCTCGTTCTGCGCGAGCAGGCGAAATTCTCCGGGTTTCTTGCGGATCTCATTTGGATTCTTATTTTCTTCGGCTTTGCATCCATCGCACCGATCTGGCCGCTGCATTCCTGGTCACCGGTCGGGCACGCCGCCGCACCGGCGGCCACCAGCATGCTTCATGCGGGCGTCCTGATGAAGCTCGGCCACTTTTCGATTATCCGGGTTGCCTTTGAGATTCTCCCTGAGACGACCCGGGAGTTGATGCCGATTGCGGCGGTCCTCTGCATTTTCAGCATTATGTACGGCGGATTCGTCGCCTACTATGCAAAAGATACGAAATACGTGATCGGGTATTCCAGTTCCAGCCACATGGGGTACGTCTTCCTCGGTATGGCAGCACTGGATTACATCAGTTTGAGCGGCGCCGTCATATACATGTTCGCCCATGCCATGGCCACGGGCATGCTCTTCGCCATGGCCGGCTGGGTCTACGACCAAACGCATACCCGGGATATCCCCTCCCTCGGCGGGCTCTCGAACCGCATGCCCTTTATTTCAGCCTGTTTTATTGTCGCGTGCATGGCGTCGGTCGGGATGCCGGGAACCATCAACTTCATCGCGGAAGTCATGATCATTGTCGGGAGCTGGAATAAGTACCCCTTCCAAGTGGTAGTCGCCGTCCTGGGTATCGTGCTGACGATGGCATACCTTTTCAAGATGATGCGCGCGCTGTTCTACGGGCAGATGGCGGAGAAATACAGTCACTCGCACGATGCGGTTTCAGCCGTAGACCGCTTACCCCTGCTGTTGATGATTGCCGTGAGTATCGGATTCGGAATTTTCCCCGGTCACCTGTATACGGTGGTCCGCTCGGGTGTCGATCCCTTGATCGCGCGCATTACGAAGGTGGTTCCCCTAGCAGAACAGCCACTCCACCATCCAGACAGAGTGGATCGGAAGAATCTTCCGGGCTCACAAGAACGGGCCCCTCTTGCGAGGGTGGCTGATCGATGAACTTTACATTGACGATGTCCGGAGCCGACCTGCTGCTGCTCCTTCCGGAGCTGTTCCTCACGGCATGGCTCTGCGTCCTCCTGATCGTCGATTTTTCCTTGCGCCGCGTCCAGCAGGAACACCTGGCATACCTGAGTATTGTCGGGCTCGCGGCGACACTTGCCTGCTTGGGCTGGTTCGATGTCAGCGGGATAACAGGCTCTCTGTTCGACAGAATGTTCGTCCTCGATCGGATGGCGCTCTTCTTCAAAATGTTCATCGCGGGCGCCACGATTCTCGTCATTCTTCTGTCAATCGACTATGTCCACCGTTTTTCGTTTTTCCGTGGCGAATACTATTTCCTCGTCGTCATGTCCGCCTTGGGCATGATGTTCATGGCGTCGGCGAACGATTTGTTGTCGTTGTTTATCACCTTGGAATTCTCGACCTTCGGGTTTTACATCCTGGTCGCATACCTGCGCGATGATATGGCTTCCAACGAAGCCGGCATCAAATTTTTCATCTTGGGTGTATTCGCAGCCGGACTACTGGCCTACGGCATCAGCCTCGTGTATGGCGAAACCGGCAAGTTGGTATTCTCGGACATGGCGTCAGCCCCTGCCACACCGGGTCTTATCATCGGCTATCTGCTCATATTCGCGGCGTTGGGCTTCAAAATCGGCGCAGTGCCGTTCCATTCATGGATTCCGGATACTTACCATGGGGCACCTACACCCGTGACTGCTTTTCTGTCCATCGCTCCGAAGGCCGCCGCCTTCGCCATTCTCCTCCGAATGTTCCTTGTTGCCCTGGCTGCGTTCAAGCCGATCTGGGCGCTACTCTTGGTCGCCACGTCTATTTTGTCCATGACCTATGGAAACATCGTCGCGATTGCTCAGCGTAACATTAAGCGCCTGCTGGCCTATTCGGGGATTGCGCAGATCGGGAATATCCTGATAGGGCTGGCGGCCGGAACAAAGATGGGAAGCGATTCCATCTTGTTCTTCCTGTTGGCGTACATGTTTGCCAACCTTGGCGCCTTTGCGGTGATTATCGCGGTCAGCAGTGTGGTCGGAACCGATGAAATCGAAGACTACAACGGCCTCAATCGTCGATCTCCGTTTTTGGCTTTTGCCATGCTGATCTTTCTGCTGTCGCTCGCGGGTGTGCCGCCACTAGCGGGTTTTATCGGCAAGCTCTATATCTTCGTGGCAGCAATTAAAGAAGGGCTCTATACGCTGATTGCAGTCGGCCTGGTCAACATCGTGATCTCAATCTATTACTATCTGGTCATCGTGAAGAAGATGTACATCAACGAGCCCAGCGACCCTTCTCCGATCAGGCCTACCGGGCCGATGAAACTTGCCGTCTACATCGGTCTTGCGGGGACCTTGATCATCGGGATTTATCCCCAGCCCTTCATGAATTGGGTAGTCTCCGCCACCTTGATGTTCTCGAATCTGGTCGGGCCGGCTGCCTCACTCCCTGTGCCACCGTTACCTTTCGGCGGCTGAACGACCAGAGATTTCCGCCTTCCTGCTGATTTGTCATAAATCCTTCGCCTATCAACACCTTCTGTTAAAATACGCCTTGCAGTCAGTCCGGAACCACGCTACATTTTTTGCTCGCGCGTATTTCTACCGGAGTCTTCAGGGGATTTCATGGACAGTTCACATGGTCAAGACCTTCCTGCTCAGAATCCTGCAGGTCAGGTACAACGGGCGTCTCTCAGCACGGCAGGGACGGCCATTCGATCGATCTGGAATCGGATACTGAGGGAATTCCACGCATGGTCCATCGAACGCCGAATTCTCGTAGGGTTTTGTCTCGTCTTCGCAGGAATTTTGGTCATATCAGCCGTGTCCTACCGCAACATGACGGTACTGCTTCGAAACAGCCATCAGGACACCCGGAGCCACGAACTGATTCAGCTATTGATCGGCATGGGAATCAGGCTCGATGAAGCGGAAGATGGCCATCGCCGTTATTTAGTGACCGGCGACGAGAGCTATCTCAAGCCTCATGAGATCCTCAAGGAACGGGTACCGGAATACCTCCGGTACGTCCGTGAATTAACCCACGAAGATCCTGCTCAAAGCGAACGCGTCGAACTCCTGGATGATCTGGTTCAAAGGCAATTGGCTGCGGAGCGGGACGCCGTCGCGCTTCGTAGAAAGACCGGTTTCGAAGGAGTGCGAGGTATCGCCCTCGCCGGGGTCGCTAAGAGCGAACTCGATGCTTTTCATCGCATACAGACGCAGATGGAACAGGATGAAAACCGGTCCATCCATCGCCGGGTGATCGAGTCCGCTGCCATGACGCGCAATACCATCGTGCTGCTGGGGACCGGGGGACTCCTGCTCTTCGTTCTTCTGGCTTCGGTGTACTATTTGATCCGGCACGACATCACAGAGCGTCGGCGGGTTGCCGCGGAACTAGAGCGCCGTGGTGAGCTGCTCGGCGCAGCCAACAAGGAACTCGAGGCGTTCAGTTATTCCGTGTCGCATGACCTTCGTGCCCCGCTCCGCCATATCGACGGATATGCGTCGCTGCTCGAGAAATCCACCGTGGACGCGTTAGACGACAAGGCGAAGCGGTATTTGCAGACCATCTCCGAATCGGCCAAACGCATGGGCCAATTGATCGACGATCTCCTCATCTTCAGCCGTATGGGTCGACAAGAAATGTTGCACACGCACGTGGATCTGGATCAACTGATCAAATCAGTCCTCCATGATCTACGCCCTGACTTGCAGCAGCGGGACATTGCCTGGGCCATCAGCGCGCTTCCCGAAGTCAAAGGAGATCCAGCTATGCTGAGACAGGTGTTCAGCAACCTCATCTCCAATGCCATTAAATTTACCGCAACCCGGCCTGCGGCGGCCATCGAGATTGGAAGTGACCAGCGTAACCCGGACGAAATCGTGATTTTCGTGCGCGACAACGGCGTCGGGTTCGATATGCAATACGCCGGCAAACTATTCGGTGTCTTTCAACGGCTCCATCGGGCCGATGAATTTGAAGGAACCGGTATCGGTCTGGCAAACGTGCGACGCATCATTCATCGACATGGAGGAAGAACGTGGGCGGAGGGCGCGCTCGGTCAAGGAGCCACCTTCTCTGTCAGCCTCCCCACAAAGAGGTAAGAAATATGACCGTCACGAAACCCATTTTGCTCGCGGAGGATAATCCAAGAGATGCGGAGCTCGCATTGGCCGCGATGGAAGAATATCATCTTGCCGACAAGGTCATCCTGTGTCACGACGGGGCCGAAGTCCTGGATTATCTCTACTGTCGGGGCCAGTTCAAGACTCGCCTGCAAGGGAACCCGGCCGTCGTGTTTCTCGATCTCAAGATGCCGAAGATCGACGGGTTGGAAGTATTACGAACCATTAAAGGCGATACCACGCTGAAGCCGATCCCGGTCGTCATGCTCACGTCCTCGCGTGAAGAACGAGATCTCGTCGAGAGTTATGCCTTGGGAGCCAATGCCTACGTGGTCAAACCGGTCGAGTTTCACCAATTCTTGAAGGCGGTCAAGGAACTTGGCGTGTTTTGGGGCGTCATCAATGAGCCCCCCCCGGAAAGCGCCGGAAAGTCCGCCTCGTAACCTTTCAGGCTTTCACCGTCATTATCCGCAAGGACACTTGTGCAGACTTCCATACGCCTCCTGCATCTTGAAGACAATCAGACCGACGCCGAGCTCATCGCCACCATGCTTCGGGAGGGCGGGATTACCTGCGACGCTCATCGCGTCGACACCCGCGCCGAGTTTCTCGATGCCTTGCGCCAGGGCGGCTTCGATATCATCGTAGCCGACTACTCCGTGCCTGGTTTTGACGGAGCCGCGGCGCTCACGTTGGCGCATAAGCTGCGTCCTGAAGTTCCATTCATATTTGTCTCCGGCACGCTGGTCGAAGAGTTCGCCATCGACATGATGCAGCGGGGGGCCACGGATTACATCTTCAAGCATCGACTCGGCCGGTTGGTGCCGTCGGTCCAACGGACGCTTCGGGAATTGGAAGAACGGATGGAGCGAAAGCGAGCGGAGCAGGCGCTCCGTGTCAGCGAAAAGCAGTTCCGTCAAGCGCAGAAGATGGAGGCGGTCGGACGGCTGGCCGGGGGTCTGGCGCACGATTTCAACAATCTGCTCACCGTGATCATGGGACATTCTCAGGTGCTATTGGGCGAACTACCGACCGAGAGCCGGATGCGCCCCAAGGTTGAGGAAATGCAAAAGGCGGGTGAACGAGCTGCGACCTTGATCCGCCAACTCCTCGCCTTCAGCCGCAAGCAGGCCTTGGAACCCAAGGTTCTCTGCCTGAATACCGTCGTGCAGAATCTCGAGTCTATGCTCAGCCGTCTCATCGGAGAGGATATCCAGCTGGCGATACGACCAGATCCAAAGCCCGGGCATGTCAAGGCCGATCCCGGCCAGCTCGAGCAAGTCATCATGAATCTCGTCATCAATGCCCGGGATGCGATGCCTAATGGAGGATTGCTCGCAATTGAAACGTCGGAGGTGTATTTGACGAGAACGCCGATGCATCACCTTCAACCGTTGCCGGCGGGTTCCTATCTGAAACTGACCGTAACCGATACGGGATGCGGAATGGATGCCGAGACATTATCCCATCTCTTCGAACCATTCTTCACGACGAAAGAAGAGAGCAAGGGAACGGGATTGGGTTTATCGACCGTCTTCGGCATCGTGACCAAAAGCGGGGGCGGCATCGATGTCTGGAGCCAGTTGGGACACGGCACGACCTTCGACATTTTTCTCCCGCGTATCAATCCGGAAGCACCCGCCGGGAAAGACCATGACCATCATCAGGAGGTTCGACGCGGCAGCGAAAGAATATTGGTTGTGGAGGACGAGCAACTCGTGCGGGACCTGGTTCGCGACGAACTAACCAAAATCGGATACCACATCGTTGAAGCCACAAACGGCATTGAAGCCTGTCTGGTGGCCACCCAAGAGAGCGGCCAGTTCGACCTCCTGCTGACCGACGTCGTCATGCCGGCCATGAATGGACGGGAACTGGCGAGTCGCCTGCATTTGATTTTTCCGAACCTGAAAGTCTTGTTCATGTCCGGATACCTCGACGACGTCAGCGTCAATATCGGATTGGAACAACATCAGACTGCGTTCCTGCAGAAACCATTTACACCGGACATTCTGGCGAACGCGATCCGACAACTCCTTGATGCGCCGGCTCGAAGTCTTCACCCCAACCGGACACGACACCTGAACGCACCGGCCAACCTCAATATCACGCCGTAGGAGGCTCGAGGCCGACGATCGACAGATGGTCACCACGGAATTGACGATTCCTGACACTCTTTCTATACTTCAACTCCACGGGCCACGATGCGGACCTGTCTTCCGAATGCTCGAAGTGAAACGAGAGAGGACACATTGATCGCGAAGCATCTTTGCTTGCCGATCGGGCTTCGACAGGCTTGCACTGCCTTCACGTTTCTCATTCTTATTCATCTTTCCTGGCCTATTTTCACGATGGCCGCCGGTGTCTCTGAACCGGAATGGGACCGGCTGACGTCCGGGCTGAACGCCACGGTATGGAACCCGGTCTCGAGATGCCCCGATATCCCGCCGTTGCTCATGGTACAAATTGATCCGGAACGCTTTCGCTTTTCCATCTACCAGTTCCACGATGCTGGATTGCCCGCTCCTTTGACGATTCAAGACTGGCAACGCCACTCAGGAGCCTATCTGTTATTCAACGCGGGATTGTTTCGCGAGGACTATTCGTATCTAGGGCTACTCTTGAAGGAAGGCCGGCCCCTTGGCACCAAGCGGCATCACTCCTGGCAAGGAGTGTTTGTCGCGGAACCCAAGGAGCCGACTCAACGGAAGGCCAGGGTGTTGGACCTCGCGTTTGATCTTGTGCCGGATGACCTGTTCCCCTATCGGGAGGCAGCCCAGTCGCTCATGCTGCTCGACCGGACCGGCAAGCCACGGGTGCGCCAAACCGGCAAACGTGCCTATCAAACGATTGTGGCGGAAGACAGTGGAGGAACCATCCTCGTCATGAAGAGCACTGGGCCGGTCGCATTGTACGGATTAGCCGAATGCCTGCGCGATGCCCTGCCGAACATCAGACAGGCCATGGCCATGGACGGGGGATCGTCTTCCGACATCCTCGCCAGTCGTGAAGTATTGGGGGCGACAGGCGAGAGCGGCAGGCAATCGGATTGGCGTTCACTGATCGACGGAAGTACGACCAACCATATCGCATTGCCTACGGTGATCGGCGTCCTGCCACGAACGGTCCCGCGACAGACGACCCAGACAATCCTGCACAGCAGTCCGCCGGCCAGATAAATGTGTTTCTCAACGAACCTGCGCGACCGGATATCCGGCCTCCATCCAGGCATTCATGCTTCCACTCACGTTATAAACATTGGTGTAGCCTAAATCCGCAAGTGTTTCTGCCGCGATATTGCTCCGATGACCGGATTGACAATAAACCACAATGTGATCTCCCGGCTTCGCACCGATTTCGCGATGCCGTGCTTTGATCTCGCGAAAATCGATGTTCAGATCCGTGCCGGGTATTTGGCCGGACAGATGTTCCTCCGGCGAGCGCACATCGATCAGGACAAACCCCTTCTGACTGACCGACGGTGCCTTCATCAATCCCGC
>DAISKX010000010.1:0-18326 GCA_036820725.1 Nitrospiraceae bacterium | reverse complement strand
GCTATTTCGCACTGCGCAAAATGCATTTCCTGCTTCGCGCCAAGGCGCTCGTGGCATTCCCAGGAGGATTCGGCACGCTCGATGAACTGTTTGAGACGTTGACGTTATTGCAGACTGGAAAGGCACGCGGCGTGTTCGTGATCTTGATCGGGCGAACCTTCTGGGACCGTTTGGTCAACTGGCACGTGCTGATCGAAGAAGGACTGATCGGCCTGCAGGATCTGGAACTCGTCCACTATGCAGAAAGCGCCCAGGAGGCATGGGACCTGATCGTCCGCTATCACGGAGCACCGACGCCTCGATGAACGCACCATGTCACGGAGTGACCGTCGCCGCGTGCCATCTCACAACTCAAGCCGAGTATTCGAAGATAGACACACGATCGTGCTTCGGTTGGTGCACCACAGGCACATCACGCTGGTGCCCGCATCATCGGCGCCCATTGGTTGAGGAGAGGTACGCATGTCCAAGGCCCGGTCCATCCGATTATTCGTCACGATAGCGCTCGTCTTCGCCACGTGCCATCCGATCAGTTCATGGGGAACGGACGCCTCTCCGGAAGGCGTCGAACCCCGCGCACGAGCGCGGGAACTCGGCATCATCGTGGGTCGATACCAACCGGGACCGTTCAATGCGATTACGGACATACCAGGCCTCAAGGTCGGGCATCGTACTCTCATGGCGGGAGATGGGCCGCTTATTCCGGGACAAGGTCCGGTGCGCACCGGTGTCACCGTGATCATACCGCGAGATGATGTCTGGCATAAGAAAGTCCCGGCGGGGGGCTTTGTTCTGAACGGGACCGGGGAAATGACCGGCCTGGCATGGGTAGCGGAAGCTGGATTCCTGGAGTATCCGATCGCTCTGACGAATACACTCAATCTGCCGCTGGTCTCCAACGGCGTCATGAGTTGGATGATCAAGCAATATCCTGGCATCGGCATCACGGATGACACGCTAACGCCTGTCGTCGCCGAGTGCGATGATAGCCGTCTGAATGACAGTCAAGGCCGGCACGTGTCCGAGGCAGATGTCATCTCGGCTCTCGACAGTGCCTCCGGCGGACCGGTGGGGGAAGGAACCATCGGTGCCGGAACCGGGATGGTGTCGTATGGCTTCAAAGGCGGCATCGGCACATCGTCACGAAAGCTCCCGGATGAAGAAGGCGGGTATACGGTCGGGGTACTCGTGAACGCGAACCACGGCCGTCGGCCGGAACTTGTGGTGGCAGGAGTGCCGGTGGGACTCTTGTATGATAAGAACGCATCTGGTTCAGACATGTCTGTCCCCGGAGACCACGAACGGACATGGTTGTCCGGTGCGGGTAGCGCGGAAGGATCCATCATCGTCATCATTGCGACCGACGCTCCACTCGATGGAAGGCAACTCGGCCGACTGGCCAAGCGAGCCGCTTTGGGATTGGCACGAACCGGGTCAACCGCGAGACACGGCAGCGGAGATTTTATGCTTGCGTTGTCCACCGGCAACGTCATTCCTCATTACCCGCGAGACCCCACTTTTACGATGTCGCACTTGTCGGATGCCCACATAAACCCACTCCTGACCGCCACGGTAGAGGCCACGGAAGAAGCCATCATCAATGCGCTCACCACCGCGACCACTGTCGTTGGCCGAGACGGTCACCGAGCCGATGCTATTTCGTTGACACAAATGCAGTCGATTCTACGCATGTACTCCGCAGGTCGCCCATAGCGTGCAATCGAATCCACAGGGACGAACCTCAGCTCCCTAAGCACCTTGCATTTGTTTCGGTGCATCGCTATGCTCCTATTCCGGTTGGAGAAGTGGCGGTACGCCATGAGTGAATACCACATAGGCGGAGGGCTACGACTCCTTACGGCGCTGGAGAAGACGGAACAATTTGCAGCGTTTCTCAAGGCGAGAATGACATCCGCCTTGGAAACACAGGATCCGACCGAACTCCATTACCTTCTCGCACAACTGGACGATTATCATTCGTACATGTGGCGTTACTACAAGAAATTGGCTGCCGAACGCCCGCATAGAATGAATCCTGACTTGTAGGGGACACCCCCCTCGATTCCCTTCGATCCATAGGTGATTGGTGAGCGCCTAAACATGATTCTCACTCGTTCTTCGACCCTTCGTTTCGCCTCTACGCTCACTCGGGACACAGAACCCAGGACGGCGGCTCTAGCCTTGATCGATGGCGTGCGCCGAGAACTGGGTAGCCATACGATCGATCTCGCCGTTCTATTTGTCTCGGCTCAATACGGCCAGCACCTGCACGATCTCTCCGCGGTGCTCCGTCGTGAGCTCAATCCGCGCATGCTGGTAGGTTGTACCGGAGAAGGCGTGATCGGAGAACGAAAAGAGGTTGAAGCAGAACCGGCGGCCACTCTCTGGGTCGCCCATATGCCCGGAGTACATGTAGCCCCCTTGCGACTCTCCTTCTCCGGACTCCATGACCGCTTCACGCTTGAGGAGTGGCCGGACTCCTTACCAACCGGAGCGGAGCGGCCTGTTTTCATGCTCTTCGCCGACCCGTTTTCGACGCCCATGCAGGACGTCTTGACGTTGGTGGAAGATCGGTATCCGGAAGCGATTGCCATCGGTGGCCTCGCCGGGGGCGGACAGGATTTGGGGGACAATCGATTGCTCCTGAATGAGCGGGTGCACGATTCGGGATTGGTCGGAGTTGCCATTACCGGAGGCATTTCCATCAGAACCGTGGTTTCGCAGGGCTGCCGTCCCATCGGGGAGCGATACATGGTTACCAAAGCCGAGCACAATGTCGTTCATGAATTGAGCGGGATACCCGCCTTGACGTGCTTGCAAAACGTCTTCGGCTCCTTGACCAGTGACGAGCGGGCTCTTGCGCATCGCGCCCTGCACATCGGGATTGCTATCGACGAACATCGATCGCGATTTGACCGGGGCGATTTTCTCGTTCGCAACCTCATCGGTGCAGACCAACAGACCGGCGCGGTCGTCATCGGGGACGTCGCCCAGGAAGGACAGACCGTACAATTCCAGGTGCGCGACGCTCAATCAGCTACCGACGATCTGAATCTCCTCCTGACAGCGGCCCGCGGGGTACAGGGGAGATCCACGCTCGGGGCATTGCTCTTCAGTTGCTGTGGCCGCGGCAAAGGGCTGTTCGGTTGTGCGGATCATGATATTTCGGTCGTGGAAGAACACTTCGGACAGGTTCCGGTGTCCGGCTTCTTCGCCCAGGGAGAGATCGGTCCGGTTGGAGGACGCAGCTTCCTCCATGGATATACGGCGAGCTTGGCCCTGTTTGGCGATCCTCAAGCGGGGACATCAGCCGATTCCTGATGGTGCTCGTCCGTCTCATTGAATCCCAGGTACGTCAGTCTTTCCCCTTTGCCGTCAACCCGGAAACCCAAGGAGCTCTTCATGACCTATCAGATCTCATGCGCGACACTGTCTTTGCTGGTCATCCTGACCGGAACAGTGCTGGCTGCTGACGTGAAACCAATGGACAAATCACCAGGAGCAAAACAAATGACGACGGAATCAGGCCTGAAATATGAGGATGTCGTGGTTGGGAATGGCCGCGAGGCAGTCGTCGGAGATACGGCGACTGTTCACTATACCGGATGGCTGGTAGACGGAAAAAAGTTCGACAGTTCCCTCGACCGCACCGAGCCTTTTTCATTCCGTGTCGGTTCAGGTCAAGTCATCAAAGGCTGGGATGAGGGGGTGACCGGCATGAAAGTCGGAGGAAAGAGGAAACTCACCATTCCTCCTCAATTGGGATATGGAGCGCGGGGAGCCGGAGGAGTGATCCCTCCCAATGCGACACTGATTTTTGATGTCGAGTTACTCGGCCTGCGGTGATCGTGGTTCAGTGATGAAACGGACCCCGTTATTTCCCAACCACCAAGCGTGCCAAGCCAAGCTGGTTGATTTCGCCGGATGGGAGATGCCCATCCAATACTCCGGCGTCATCGATGAATACCAGACGGTACGTTCCCGGGTTGGTCTGTTCGACGTCAGTCACATGGGAAGAATTGCCGTCACGGGGGAAGGCGCCTGGTCGTTCTTGCAGCGCATGACCACCAATGACGTGACGAACGTACCGGTCCATCACTCTCAGTATTCCATGATCTGCAATCCGCGAGGAGGGATCGAGGACGATATTTTCATCTATCGCACGAAGGCTGACGAATTTCTCGTCTGTGTGAATGCCTCCAATCGCGAAAAAATCGTGACATGGCTCCAGCAACATGTCGCCTCAGACCATTGCACGATTAAGGATCGGTCCAGCGAACTGGCTCAATTGGCCCTACAAGGGCCTGCATCGCGAGAACTCCTCACGGACCTCGGCCTCACCGAAGTCGCTGCGCTCAAACCCAGGCAATGTGCCGAGACCACGCTGTCCGGGCACTCTCTGCTCATCGCCCGAACAGGTTACACGGGTGAATTGGGATATGAATTCTACCTTCCCTCCGGTCTTGCAGGGGAACTGTGGTCTCGCCTCATCGAGATAGGCCGGCCGAAAGGCCTGAAACCGGCCGGTCTCGGTGCAAGAGACCTCTTGCGCCTGGAGATGGCTTATCTGCTTTACGGGAATGATATCAACCAGGACACAACGCCTCTTGAGGCCGGAGCGGAATGGGTGGTGCGGTTTGAAAAGGGAGAATTTATCGGCCGTGAGGCGTTACTCCGTCAGCAGGCCGGGACTCTATCCACCAGGCTCGTCGCCTTCGAACTGCTTGAAAAGGCCGTGCCTCGTCACGGATTCAATATTACCGATGGGCACTCGTCGCATGAACCCATCGGAACGGTCACGAGCGGGAATCTTTCACCACGATTACAAAAGGGCATCGGTCTCGGCTACGTACCGGTTTCGATGTCGAAGCCGGGAGGGCGGATTCACATTGATATCAGGGGTACACTCATTCCGGCAGTCATAGTGAAGCCACCGTTTTACAAGCGTAAGGGATAATGAAGCGTGAAGCGTTGATCGTAAACATGTGAATGACGAAATGCGCAAACCGCCCGAATCAATCAATCAGCTTTACCGAAGGCTTGAACGAATAGCCTTAGCAAAAGGCATATCTGACAAGAAACGCAAGGACCTTATTGAAGGTGTGAGCCATAGAATTGTCACTAGGATTATGCATGATACCGGAACGAAACTGACCAAAAAACGTCGTGACAATTACGCTTGGATCATTATGCAAGTAGGTCGCACATTTCTGAAGTCATTTCGTTAACGGATTGGTGTGGCTTGAAAAAGAAAACGATTTATGAGGGTCGCGTCATTACCTTGAATATCGAATCCGTCAAGTTGCCTAACGGTGTCACCGTCGATCTCGAAGTCATCCGGCACCCCGGAGCCGCCGCGGTCGTCCCTATGAAGAACGCCGACACTGTCATCCTGATCAAACAGTTTCGCCATGCCGCGAACGGATTCATCTTTGAGATTCCGGCTGGAAAGCTACATCCCGGGGAAGACCCACTCCATTGCGCAGCTCGTGAATTGGAAGAGGAGATCGGATACCGATCGGATCGCTTTGAATTGCTGTCCAGCATTCTGACGGCGCCCGGATTTGCTGATGAGGTCATTCACGTGTACAAGGCCACGAACCTCACCAAAGGCATGCAGCAGCTTGATCAGGATGAAGTGTTGGAAGTCGTGGAGGTATCGCTAGCGGACGCAATAAAGAAAATTGAGGATGGAACCATTCGAGATGCGAAAACGATTGTGGGACTGCAGGCGGTGTTTATCCAGTCACTGAAGGGGTGATGCGACTCAAGAGGTCTCCCCTGAGATATGGGGAGACCTCCCGAGCCAGCTAGCCTCGCCAAGAGACTCCCAATAATTACTTGCCGCCCTTCTTCTCGTCCTTCTTTTTCTCTTCGCCGTACACCATCTGGGTGAGCTTGCCACCCTTCTTCTCGTCCTTCTTCTTCTCTTCGCCTGCGAATGCAGGAGCGCTGAACGCGACCAACACCGCAACCGCCAACATGCTCAACATAATCCGCTTCATCGTATTTCACCCCCTTTTAGTTTTTAGAGTGTTTATGGAAGGCAGCGATCCGTTAGAGCAAGTGAAGTGCCTAGCTGAAAGGCCACAGTAATCTTATATTTTTCGGCTATTTATATTATATTCAGGGCGACCACTCGCGGTCCTTCAAGACTACTCTCTGTGGCAAAATGGCGAGACCACCACTAAACCGCCCCAGGATTACCAGTAAATCGAGCCGAAGAACAAGACAGGAACAAACAGGGGTCTCCAAAGTTCCCCAATCCCACCTAAGCCTGCGTTCCAACCCGGCCCAAAGTCCGTGCGGCTTGTCTGACCATATTGCACCGGGCGTTCGGATTCTCTTTGTGGGCATTAACCCTGGTTTGCGTTCGGCATTGCTCGGCCACCACTTTGCCGGACATTCAAACCGATTCTGGAAAGTGCTGTATGCAGCCGGCTTGGTGCCCGAACCCCTCACCTATAGGGACGACTGGCGTCTCCCATCCTTCGGCCTAGGTCTCACGAATATCGTGGCCAGACCTACCGCTGGCATCCATGAGCTCGCAGCACAGGAGTACGAACACGGACGAACACAGCTCCTGACTACAATCGCTCGCTATCAACCATCCGTTGTGGCAGTCCTGGGCCTGTCTCTCTCTGCTATCCTCTTGGGAACCACACGGATTTCGGCCCGACGATTACCAGGACTACAGCGGGAGCGTCTTGTGAATTCCTCCGTGTTTTTGCTGCCCAACCCCAGCGGACGCAATGCACACTATTCCTTAGCCGACATGGTGAAGACCTTCCGCGATCTGCAGAGGTATCTGCCAAAGACACCCCCGCATTCGACCGTGCACAGGGAGGCTGGATCACAACATCCGACGTAGCGTCCGCCTGGCTCAGCTAAACGGTCCTGTCATTCACAGACATGGTGGCGGAAACTGACGGCACGAAGCGACTCGCCGCTCGATCCCGCGGGACTGACCGAGAATATGATCGGACAGGTGACTGGTTTTTGGCGCGATGTTTGCTTTACACTTCGGTTTCCTTCTGTGGTGTTCAAATGGAAGGAGAGTCCTTGAGCAAGCATTGGTTGATGTGTGGCATCGCTATCCTCTTCCACGTTTCGGCTATCCACGTGTATGCCGAGGAACTGACTCAGGCCCTCATAGAAAGCGCCATGAAAGAATGCGACCTGGGACGCATCGCACGGGACCGGTCGGTCCGGCAAGCTCATTTCCAAAAAGGGCAGGGCCTTGGCGAACGCGCCGTCGAAACCGATGACCGATCACCGGCCGCACATTTCGCTCTCTTTTGCAATCTCGGAGAACTCTTGCGGATCGATGGCGAAACCAGCATTGCCTCCGTGCTGGGATTGCGTCGGGTGCTGAAGGAACTTGATCGTACGATCGAACTTGCGCCGGATCATTTGGACGCTCTGTCGGCCAAAGGAACCTTTCTTGTCCGCCTGCCGGCATTATTGGGTGGGGACCAGCCGAAGGGAGAGCGTATTCTCCAAGACGTGGTCCGGAAAGATCCCAATTCAGTGAATGCTCGCTTGAGTCTCGCAAAAAGCTATTGCGGCGGAGGCAGACACGATGAAGCGATCTCACTTGCCTCGCACGCGCTCGACCTAGCTGATCTGCAACACAGCGAGGCCTTCATCCATGAAGCGAGAGCCGTCTTGGCTCAACTCCAAGCCAGGGCGGCGAGAGCCAACTAACCGCGTTCTTCCCTAGCTCGCACAATGAGATTCTCAACCTCATCGAACGGAAAGAGAAGACTCGCCCATCATGCACCCGGTTCTCTGGATTCAACTCTTCAATTGATGAACGGCCTGAATGGTCGCATCGATCTCTTCTGGTGAGGTCAGGAGACCTGGTGCCAATCGCGCATAGTGGTTGGCATAGGGCGTCACGCTTCCCATGATGCCGCGCTGCCTGAGTCGATCCACCGTTTCCTGCGGTTTCATGCCGTCCACGTCGAAACAGACGATCCCCGATGACAGTTCTCTGGACCTGGGCGTGTGAAGCCGCACGTGTCGTATTGATGCCAAGCCTGATTTAAGCTGGTCATTCAACGCATGAATCCGTTCGGTGACGCGCTGCTTCCCGATAGCCTGATGGAATCTGAACGCTTCGTCCAGCGCCCATCGATGCTCGAACGAATGAAAGCCTCCGGGCGTCATATAGATGGATGCGGGAAGATCATGCGGCGGCAGGTCTTTCGTCCAGATGTCGTATGCTTCGGTGTTAAACGTGGGAATGATGGCGTTCGCAAATGGCCACGCTCGCATATGACCCCACACGAGCCCCGTTCCGCGAGGGCCGAACATCCATTTATGCGTACCTGCAATAAAGAAATCACACCCGACATCGCTCAGGCGGACATCTTCCACGCCCAATCCATGGACCCCGTCGACGCAGAACAGGATCCGATCGTTCTCTTTCCGGCCGGCATTGATCTCCGCAAGCCGCTCACCGATGTGCCGGATCGGCAGTTTCAATCCGGTGCCGGAATGAACCCATGTCACCGCCAGAATCCGCGTGCGGGCTGTGAGATGACTGACGATGCTGTCGACGACTTCGTCAGGAGTCACGCTGCGAAGATCGCGGTACAGAGCGATGTGTCGAACCACGGCGCCCGTTTGTTGCGCCCTCAACCTCAAAGACACGTCGGTTGAATAGTGATCGTGGATCGTCGTAAGTATTTCCTGTCCTTTCGCCAACGACAAGCCGCCGTACAAGAGTCCCAATCCCATGGTCGTGCTATCCGTCAGGGCAATCTCGGTCGGGTCCACGGCAAGATAGTCCGCTGCCGCACGGAGCACCGCGGCTTCCTGCTTCTGCTCATGTTCCAGCCAGTAGCCGATCGGGTTGGCATCCAGACCATCCCGATGACGCTCGATGGCTTCTCGTACAGAGGTGGGATGCGATGCTAAAAAGAACCCCGCCATATGAATAAGATCCGGAGACAGACGGAACTGCGATCGAACCCACTTCCAGCTTGTGAACGCCTCATCGGCACGTCGTCCAGCAAAGCATGCGGGCGTCGTGACTCCCGACAACAGTGATGCCCCGAGCGCCAACCCGGTCCTGACTAAAAACTTCCTTCGATTTATTTCAGTCATGGGTTCCCTTCTTGATACAAGGGGAGCAACGCCCTGGTCCTGATCCATGCCCTGGGCGAGGTGCTCATTCATGGCCGATCGATCCGGGGCCGCTGTAATTGCTCGATCTCACGCCGTGACGGCATCGCATTCTGGGCTCCACGCTTGGTCGTGGCGAGAGCCCCTGCGGCATTGGCGAAGCTGATCGCTGTCTCGAGAACGTCTCCTCCGGCCAATGCACAGGCCAAGGCCCCGTTGAATGCGTCGCCCGCTCCTGTGGAATCCACCGCTTCCACTGCAAAAGCAGGAAATTCACGAACACCGGAGCTATCCATCAACAATGCGCCTTGCGCCCCACGTGTGACCACCACCGCTCGCGTGCCCCGTTTCACAAGCACGCGCGCCGCTTCCGCTGCGTCCTGCTGTCCGGCTAGTTGATAGACCTCGCCTTCATTCGGCGTGAGAATGTCGACCAATTTGAGAAGTTCGGTTGAGAGAGGCTGAACCGGAGCCGGATTCAGAATGGTCAATAGTCGGTTCTTCTTTGCAAGTGTGAGGGCCTGCATCACCGCTGCAAGAGGAATTTCCAATTGAACGAGGAGTACTCGCGCACCGGCCATCAGGGCGGAGGTGCGTGACACTTCCTCGGACGTCAGCATGAGATTGCTTCCGGGAGCGACTGCAATCTGATTAGCCCCGGTCCGATCCACCACGATCAAGGCCACCCCGGTGGGGGACTTCGGATCGCGTATAATTCCTGTCTGGGGCAACCCCATTGCCACCAGATTTTTCTCGATCAGCTTGCCATTGGAATCCGAGCCAATTTTCGACAGCAGTACGACATCGGCTCCGGCTTTCCGGGCCGCCACTGCCTGGTTGGCGCCCTTTCCTCCGTACGATTGATAGAAATCACGTCCCAGTACGGTTTCCCCTCGCACGGGCAATCGGTCCACATTGACACACAAATCAAGATTGCTGGAGCCGACCACCATTACCTTCGGCATAACCGATCCTGAAACAGTTCGATGGCCCGCTCGGGTTTGACTCCCACGGCCACCTGCACGTTGGGCGGTAATCTGTATTCGGCTTGTAGGACACGACGATCGGCCACGGTAAGCCCCCGAGTGACACTTCCGGTCACCTCGACTTCGACCTGTAACGATTCCATCGTCACGACATTGGGATCGATCGCTATCGCGACCGCGAGAGGATCGTGCAAGTAGAACTGTCCATGCCCCTCCGTCAATTCGGCATAGTCAAACGCCTTTCCCGTCGCATCTCCGACAAACCTCGTTACGGGATCGGAAGACCCTTCTACCAATCGAGCAAGACCGCTGCGATTGAGCCCGACTTGCGTCGTCACGTCGAGGGGAACGATCGTGAGGGGCAACCTGGCCTGGAGCACTCGCTGAGCCGCGTGGGGATCGACATACATATTGAACTCCGCGGCTGGCGCCACGTTTCCCGGTACCGCGATTGCTCCCCCCATACAAATGACCCGCGTAAACCTCCGGACCAGTTCAGGGCTGACCTTGAGAGCGAGAGCGAGATTCGTGAGCGGGCCGAGCGTGATCAAGACCAGCTCCCCTGGATACCGTCTGGCACATTCATTCCAGACCTCTTGCGCGGTCAGCAAAGACGCTGGAAGACGCGGCTGGGGATAACGGTATGCTGTCCCCCCATCACGAAAGCGATCAATCTCTCCCAGGCCGTCATTTCCATGAAAATGGGTGCCATTGATCAGTTGATGCTCGAGTGGCCTGGCAGCTCCCTGCCCCACGAGCAACTGCGAGGGAGTCTGCACCAGGTTGAGGACACGGAAAAGATTCTTGGTGGCCTGCCCGACGGGAACGTTGCCGCAGACAGTCGTGATCCCGACAACGTCCAACTCGGGTGACGACAAGGCGAGGAGGATTGCCAATGCATCATCAACCCCTGGGTCCGTGTCGATGATCACCCGAGTGGTAGAGGACACGTGCATTTCGTTACTTACTGATCCGATTACGAGCGATGCGCTGAAGTGAAGCGACGCGGCGCCTGATGATCACCCCGCTTCAGAACCGACCATGACGATCATGACCCGAGGCCCCCCCCCGGGAGTCGGCTCTCTTTACGATGAGACGCGGGAGAAGAGGGACACCGTTCGGGTCAGCAGACCGGCGTTGATCACACGCCCTCTTTCGGCTGGTTTCCGTCAGGTTCTTCGCCAAATCGCGTCGACGTCGCCAGTTCATCGAGCGTCAGTTCATAGGCCCCGGCCTCGTTCTCCGGTCCCATCAGAAAATAAATCACGCAATCCCGGGACGGGCTCAAGAGGGCCAGCGCGCGTCCGATCGACGAGTCACTAAGATAAGACCGGGTGAGCCTGGTATCCGTCCTCCCGAGAGCGCCGGTAGGAACAAAGGACACCCCATGCGGGAGGGCAAGGGGTTGGCCGAGTTCATTTTCTACGCCGTCCGCGGTGACCTGCGCTAATGGGAAGATCATCCCGAGGCCCCTTCCCTCGTCGGAGATGAGGAACGGAAGTTCGGAATCCTCGAACACGGTTGCGTGCCACCCGCGCGGGATCGTAAACGTAAAACCCTTTCCCGGAACGTGGAGGATCGTTCCGGATTGATAATTGCCCCCGGGAGCGAGATCGACGGACTCTTCAGCCGGAGGTGATTCTGAGGATCCCTCTTCAGCCTTGGCAATGGGCGGACACGTCCCGATTACGCCTATCAACGTCAGGACCAACATGAATACTCGCACGGAGGGGGAAGAAACAGGTGGAACACTGCCGATCACATGAGCGGCATTCATGGCGCTTCAGGAGGTACGGTCCATCGGCGGACACGTACAAAACAGGTTGCGATCTCCGAATGCCTCGTCGATGCGCCCAACCGCCGGCCAGAACTTGTGATCGCGCACCCAGGGTGCAGGAAATGCTGCTTGTTCACGCGTATAGGATCTGGTCCATTCCGTCTTGGTGACGACTTCCGCGGTGTGAGGCGCCTGCTTCAAGATATTCCCCGCTCGGGGCTGGCGGCCGTCGATGACCTCCTGAATTTCACCACGAATCGCAATCAACGCATCGCAGAATCGGTCGAGTTCAGACTTCGCCTCGCTTTCCGTGGGTTCGATCATCAAGGTGCCCGCAACGGGAAACGATACGGTCGGAGCATGAAAACCATAATCCATCAGACGTTTGGCAACATCCATCGCTTCGATGCCGCCCCTTTCCTTGAGGGGGCGCAGATCAAGAATGAACTCATGGGCGACCAAGCCATGCCGTCCCGCATACAAGACGGAATAATGTTTCTCCAGTCGTTTCGCCATGTAGTTTGCATTGAGAATGGCCACCTGAGTCGCCTTGGTGAGGCCATCCCTGCCCATCAACGCAATGTAGACCCAGGGAATCGTCAGGATGCTCGGACTGCCGTAGGGAGCCGCTGAGACGGCGCCGATGGCATCGGACCCTCCGACTTTCACCACAGGATGTCCGGGGAGAAACGGGCTCAGGTGTCGAGCCACACCGATCGGACCCATTCCCGGACCACCTCCACCGTGCGGAATGCAGAAGGTCTTGTGCAAGTTCAAATGGCAGACATCCGCCCCGATGTCGGCTGGACGGCAGAGACCAACTTGAGCATTCAGGTTGGCTCCGTCCATATACACCTGTCCTCCATGAGTGTGGACGATCTGGCACATCCGGCGAATGCCTTCTTCGAACACACCGTGGGTCGATGGGTAGGTGATCATGATGGCTGCCAGCCGATCACGGTGCTGAGAAGCTTTGGCTTCTAGATCCTTGAGGTCCACGTTGCCGTAGGGGTCGCACGCGACGGGAACAACCGACATCCCGGCCATGGCTGCGCTTGCAGGGTTTGTCCCGTGGGCCGACACCGGAATCAAGCACACATCACGATGCGATTCTCCACGATGATGATGGTATGCGTGAATGGCCATGAGCCCGGCATATTCACCTTGCGATCCGGCGTTCGGTTGCAACGAGATCGCCGCGAACCCGGTGATGTCGGCGAGCCACTGCTCAAGCTGCCGGAACAATTCCAGATATCCATCGGTTTGATCCGCCGGCGCAAACGGATGGAGCCCCGCAAACTCCGGCCAGGTCACCGGCAACATTTCGGCGGTCGCATTGAGCTTCATCGTGCAGGAACCCAGCGGGATCATCGAGTGCACCAGCGAAAGATCCCGAACTTGTAGCCGGTGTATGTAGCGCAACATCTCGTGCTCGGAATGATACCGATTGAAGACGGGATGGGTCAGATACCCACTGGTTCGAGCCAGAGCCGGCGAATACCCAACCTCGATCGTCTGCGCCAGTTCCTCCACGTTCACCGGCTTGTCTACGGGTCCCCTGAAGATGGACAGAAGTGTCTCGATCTCGTACAGGGTGGTTCGTTCATCCAACGATAACCCGAGACTCTGATCCTCGTGGCATCGTAAATTGATGCGCTGTTCGGCCGCACGGGCAAGAATACCTTGCTTCTGGTCCTGATGGACGCGAATGCGGAGGGTATCGAAGAACGTCTCCGGCTCGACGTGGTAGCCATGTCGTCGAAGCCCTTCGGCAAGCAGCACCGCACAGCCATGCACGCGTTGTGCGATCCGGCGCAAACCTTCCGGACCATGGAATACCGCGTACATCGACGCCATCACGGCAAGCAGTACTTGCGCCGTGCAAATATTGCTCGTCGCTTTCTCACGGCGGATATGTTGCTCCCGAGTCTGCAGAGATAGACGATAGGCAATTTTTCCGGCCGCATCGCGGGAAGCCCCGACGATCCGCCCGGGTATTTGCCGCTTGTATTCTTCTTTCGTCGACAAAAATCCGGCATGGGGGCCGCCGAACCCGAGCGGTACTCCAAATCGTTGACTCGTTCCGACGGCGATATCTGCTCCAAATTCACCGGGTGGGCGCAACAGCGTCATGGCCAACAAATCCGTTGCCACGACGACCAGCGCCCCGGCAGCGTGGGTGTCCTTCACTAGTTCGCCATAATCACCGACATATCCATCGGTCGTCGGATATTGCACGAGTATTCCGCACAGCCGCCCGCTGGAAAAATCAATCGACTTATTGGCCCCGAGCCGAATGGTCACTCCAAGTGGCGCCGCACGAGTCTCCACCACGGCGATTGTCTGCGGGTGGCAATCCTGGGAGACAAAGAATTCTCTTCTTTCGTGTCCACTCGCGCGGGAGACGGACACACACATCGCCATTGCTTCCGCAGCCGCCGTCGCTTCATCTAACAACGACGCGTTCGTGAGCGGAAGACCGGTCAGGTCTGCCACCATCGTCTGAAAGTTGATGAGCGCCTCGAGGCGTCCCTGTGCAATCTCGGCCTGATAAGGAGTGTATTGGGTATACCAGGCCGGATTCTCGAACACGTTCCGCTGAATAACCCCTGGTGTGACACAGTCGTAATAACCCATGCCGATCAATGATCGATAGATGCGGTTCCGTGTCGCCATTGCCCGCAATTCGTCCACTACCTCTTGTTCACTTCGATGCGTCGGGATGGCGAGCGGGTGGCGGAGCCTGATGTCTGCAGGAACCGTCCCATCGACGAGGGCCTCCAGCGATTGCAGGCCTAGGGTCGCCAACATCTCCTGGATATCTGCATCTGTGGGTCCCAAGTGCCGGTGCACAAAAGAATCCATTGGTGTACCAATATCGGGATGCGACATGAAGTGTGTACCGTCCTTGCTGGCGACTGGATGAGCGTCCGGTTGTTTCTGTCTTGCTGGTAACGTACCATGCTCGGAGGTCATTTCCAAGCATCGCATTCAATCAAGGGCGCGCTTGTTTCCATTCCGTCGATTCGGTCATAGTTGATCGTTGATCATGAGAACGATACTACCAACAGATACGTATCTGAGCCACGCCCTGCCAATCCGTTCATGCGCCGTCAATCATGCCCACGCATGATGTCTTGATCGTCGGAGCAGGACTCGCTGGAATGCGGGCTGCTCTCGCTATTCCACGCGGTTTCGATGTCGCCGTCATCTCGAAAGTCCACCCGGTGAGAAGTCATTCTGTCGCTGCCCAAGGCGGTATCAATGCTGCCTTGGGCGAGAACGATTCCTGGGAAACCCATGCATTCGATACGGCCAAGGGAGGAATTTACCTTGGCGATCAGGATGCCATCGAAGTGATGTGTCGCGAAGCGCCGCAGGATCTGTTGGAACTGGAACAGATGGGGGTCATTTTCAGCCGGACTCAGGATGGCCGTATTGCCCAGCGACCGTTCGGCGGGGCAGGATTTCCTCGCACCTGCTATGCCGCCGATCGAACCGGTCATGCCCTCCTCCACGCGATGTATGAACAACTGCTTAAACATCAGGTGCGTGTCTATGAAGAATGGTATGTCACGGCACTGACCGTCGAAGGCGGGCGGTGCGTCGGCCTGGTGACTTGGGACCTGATCCATGGGAAATTGCACCCCATCTCGGCGAAGGCGGTGATTCTCGCGACCGGCGGCAGCGGACGCGTCTTTCTCACCAGCACCAATGCAGTAATCAATACCGGCGATGGAATGGCCCTGGCCTTCCGCGCAGGGGTGCCTCTCAAGGACATGGAGTTCGTCCAGTTCCATCCGACAACCTTGAAGGACACCGGGATTCTCATTACTGAAGGAGCCCGCGGCGAAGGTGGGTACCTATTGAATACCATGGGCGACCGGTTTATGAAGCGATATGCGCCCGAGCAGATGGAATTGGCGACCCGCTCAACCGTCTCTCTTGCAATCGGCCAGGAAATCCTGGAGGGACGGGGTGTTGATGGCTGCGTCTTATTGGATCTCCGTCATCTCGGCCGGGCGCGAATTCTCGAACGTCTTCCCCAAATCAGGGAACTGGCGATAGAATTTGCCGGCTTGGACCCGATCGAAACACCGATCCCCGTCCGTCCCGGCGCGCATTACCAGATGGGAGGGATCGCCACGAATGAATGGGGCGAGACTGAACTTCCCGGCCTGTACGCAGCAGGCGAATGTGCCTGTGTCAGCGTTCATGGTGCCAATCGGTTGGGAGGAAATTCCTTGCTCGAAACAATCGTCTTTGGACGCCGGTCAGGCTGCAGAGCCGCCGAGTATGTCAAGTCGATCCCTTCCTATTGTATGTCCGAGAAGTACTTCCAATTAGAACAGGACCGCATCCGGCGCCTCTTCTCTCATGATGGACTGGAACGGGCATGGCAACTGCGAGATGAACTGGGGAGGACGATGAGCCAGAATCTCGGCATCTTCCGGACTCAACAATCTATGCAGCAGGCGATGCAGCAAATACAACAGTTGAAACTTCAAGCATCCAGCGTGCAGGTTCAGGATAAGGGACACATTTTCAACACCGATTTGATAGAAGCGTTGGAACTGCAGTCCCTACTGGATATCGCCGACACCATCGTGATGGGTGCATTGGCCCGGCAAGAGAGTCGAGGCGCGCATTACCGAGCTGATTACCCGAAACGCGACGATGCGAACTGGTTGCGGCATACGTTGGCCTATCCCACTCCGGGCGAACCTATCCTTCGTTATGCTCCGGTCACAGTAACCCGCTTCTCTCCCCAGTAACACGGACCATCCATCCCATGGGCGGCATGAAGTCGTACCATTCCTGCGACTCGATGCTTCGTGTGTGGTGTCGGGATGACCTATCAATCCTCCATGAAGGTTGCGCTCCTGGTATTTTGCGCTATGCTTTTTCTGATGCAATGCAAGGCCTTATGGCGTTGAAACCTAAGGACCTTCTATGATGTAACCCGAGAATCGGATCAGCATGGCAACCTCACCTTCTGCCGTATCCCCATCCCTTATTGCTTTCGCTTCCTTCTCCCTGCCGTTGGACGACACGCGTATGAAAACGTCCTCTCACGTGGAAGCCGGCGATCCATCATGACCACCGCCGGTATCACGCTGCTTTGTCATCAGTGCCGGACAACCTACCGACCGCCCGGGTGGTCGACGGTAGCGGCCCAGTCGCGTGAATCATGCACTACCTGTAACACTCCATTCTCGGTCGCAGAGATTTCGGATGCCGTTTCGCCCGGACAGGGAGCGCACCTGGCCAACCGGAACCTCACGAGTGACAAGGGCCTCTCAACAACCGAGCAGGAGGGACGATCGCATGAGACGTTGCATTTCTCATTTCACGGCCGTGGAGGCACGCTCTTCGGTATACAGGTCGTCAATGTCCTCCTGACACTGATGACATTGGGTTGGTATCACTTTTGGGCGAAAGCGAAGATTCGCAGGTATCTCCTCAGTCAAACAGAATGCGCAGGAGACCGATTCGCGTATCACGGCACAGGGAAGGAACTCTTCAAGGGCTTCCTCAAAGTCATGGTTGTGTTCGGCATTCCGTATCTCTGTCTGACCGCAGCCGCGCAGTTTATCGATTCGCCTCCGCGGATATCCTTCATCCTGCGCTCGCTGGGCGGCATGCTCCTATTCTTGTACGTTCCAATAGCCATGGTGGCTGCTCGACGCTATCGGTGCAGTCGAGCGTCCTGGCGAGGCATCCGGTTCTGTTTTCATGGAAAAACGTGGGGGTTTCTCAAACTCTACTTCACAGGGTGGTTGTTCACAGCTCTTTCACTCGGGATCTATTATCCTTATTTTTTGACGCGGCGATACGCGTTTCTCGTTTCCCATACCTCTCTCGGAACTCAACCATTCACATTCGACGGTCATGGACGACGCCTGGCACGAGCCTTTGCTGCGACGCTTTTTCTCAGCTACCTCATCGTGATGGGCTGCGTGCTGCTTCTTGCTGTGAAGCTCGAGAGGGGGGGTCTCTTGTTCCTTCTGCTTCCCCTTGTTCTGGGCCCACTTTGGACCTGGTTCCTGGCCCGGAAACACAATTTTCTCTGGGGTCACACGCTCATCGCCTCGTCCCGCTTTCATTCCACGGTCACTTGGCAACGACTCCTCACGCTCTACTTGGGAAACGCCGCACTCCTCTTGCTGACCGCCGGAGTAGCTTGGCCGTGGGTCACCGTCAGAAACGCGTGCTTCTTGCTGAGCAATCTGACTCTACGTGGTCCTGTCGACTTCGAGCACATCCTCCAGAATGCCGCGCAGGCATCGACCACCGGCGAGGGGCTTTCGAACCTTCTCGATACCGGCTTTGACATGGACTAACAGGATGTTGAAAAAGTCCGCCAGCTTTTTAAGACACTGGGTGCTCACCGACTCGCACCCGTGCGCAAACGTGAGACGATTTATTCA
>DAISKX010000009.1:0-18631 GCA_036820725.1 Nitrospiraceae bacterium | reverse complement strand
ATAGGTCGAGCCAGCCTTGCCGATCCATGTGCGATGCCAGTCGAGCCAGTACCGAAGCCGCCACGGCGTTGCCGCTTGGAGTAGCGCCATCAGGCCCTTCACGGCTCCGGATCAGCAAGGTTTCGTGGGTGCGGGCTGTCGTAAAAAACCCACCCTGGGCGTCATCGCTGAAATCCGCCACCATTCGCTCGGCGAGTCGCACCGCATCTTTCAAATAGCGTCCATCGGCTCCGGCCTCGAAGAGATCGATCAGCCCTTCGGTCAGGTACGCGTAATCCTCAAGGTAGGCATCGAGGTGGGCTTTCCCCGCACGGTAGGTCCTCAAGAGACCGCCGTCGGATCGAGAGACACTCGTGAGAATAAAGTCCGCGGCTTTGCAGGCGGCCTCCGTATACCGTTCCTCACCGAACACGCGCCCTGCCTCGGCCATCGCGCTGATCATCATCCCATTCCACGCCGTGATGATCTTGTCGTCCAAGCCGGGGGGAACACGTTGCGAGCGGGCGGCATACACCACCGGCCGAAGCCTGGCGATCGTCTCGCACAACTCGTCCTCCGTCATTGCCAATTCCTGCGCGACCGCGGAGTAAGACTTCGGTGTATTGAGCACATTCGTGTGTTCCCAATTCCCCGACGAGGTGATGTCATAGTAGGCGCAGAACCGCCTGGCATCTTCATCCAAGGGAAGAACCGCGCGGATCTGCTCCGGGGTCCAGACGAAAAACTTGCCTTCAACCCCTTCCGAATCCGCATCGGTGGCCGAATAGAATCCGCCGTCAGGCGAGGTCATCTCTCGCAGGATATAGTCAAGCGTCTCGGTTGCGACTCTGCGATAATTCGGATCATGGGTCGCTTGGTGGGCTTCGACATACGTGCGCGCAAGCAGTGCATTGTCGTACAGCATTTTCTCAAAGTGGGGCACCAGCCAGCGTTCGTCTGTGGAGTAACGGGCAAATCCGCCGCCGACATGGTCGTACATCCCGCCGGAAGCCATCGCATCCAACGTTTTCGTGACCATCGTCAGGGTGTGCGCATCTTTCGTCCGATCATAACAGCGAAGCAAGAGAGATAAGCCTGCCGCCGGTGGAAACTTCGGAGCGCCGCCGAATCCACCATAGCGCGCGTCAAAATCTTCCGCGTATTGGGTCACGGCCATGCGTAACTCTTCCTCGCCGACGGAAGTCGGGGAGGGCACCCTGACTGCGTCCTGCAACCGTCCGGTCAAATGCGCCGCCTGGCGGACCACGCCTTCGCGATCCTTGTCCCAAAAATCGGCGATCTTCTTCAAGAGTGTCGGGAAGCCGGGCCGGCCATAGCGATCTTCCGGAGGGAAGTAGGTGCCGGCAAAAATCGGCTCCTGGTTCGGCGTCAAAAACACCGTCATCGGCCAACCGCCCTGTCCATTGAGTGCGAGCGTAGCTTGCATGTAGATCTCGTCAAGATCCGGTCGCTCTTCCCGATCGACTTTAATGCACACGAACCGCTCGTTCATAATGCGCGCAATACCCTCCTGTTCGAACGACTCGCGCTCCATGACATGGCACCAATGACAGGCCGAATAGCCGATGGAGAGCAGGATGGGACGGTTGGTCTCCTTTGATCTGGTGAGTGCTTCCGTGCCCCATGGGTACCAGTCAACCGGATTGTAAGCATGCTGGAGTAGATAGGGACTGGTCTCGTGAATCAGTCGGTTCGGGGACCGTTGCTGTTCGTGTAAGCTCATATAGCACCGTAACATGCTGATTCTAGAAGGGTCAACGCCGCGACCACACAGCACCTCACGACCTCACGAGTCACGCTCTGAGACCGACCGCCGGACTCTCTACAGGATCCATGTGATAAGCTAATTCTAGGAGGGCAAGACCCACTCACCACTGCGATGACCACTGACGACGTCGGCCCCTATTCCAATTATCGTCTGACCGTTCGACTCGCTTTGGCAAACAAACCGGGTATGTTCGCCAAGGTGGCTTCCATCCTGGCGGAGGAAGGAGCCAATCTGGGAGCCGTGGACATTGTCTCGGCGAATGCCGAGGGAATGATTCGAGACGTCACCTTCGACGTGCAAAACGAACCCCACGGCGAGCGAGTGCTCCAACATTTGGGGCAACTTCCTGACGTGACGGTTCTGTCCGCGTCGGATCGGGTTTTCTTGCTTCATCTCGGAGGGAAAATTCGCGTTCACAGCCGCGTGCCCCTCAGCACGAGAAATGTCCTGTCCATGGTCTATACGCCCGGCGTTGGGCGTGTGTCTCAAGCGATTGCCGCCGATCCGAGCAAAGCCTATGTCTTTACGATCAAAAGCAACAGTATCGCCGTGGTCACGGACGGATCCGCCGTGCTGGGGCTCGGGAATCTCGGGCCGGAAGCGGCGCTTCCCGTCATGGAAGGAAAGGTGATGCTCCTCAAAGAATTTGCCGGCATCGACGCCTGGCCGCTCTGTCTCGGCACGCAGGATCCCGACGACATCGTGCGCATCGTCCAAGGCATCGCTCCCGGCTTCGGAGCGATCAATCTGGAAGACATCAGCGCTCCCCGCTGCTTCGAGATCGAACGACGACTCAAGGCAACATTGGACATACCCGTCATGCATGACGACCAGCACGGGACGGCGGTGGTCCTGTTGGCTGCATTGGCCAATGCATTGAAAGTCGTCAAAAAGGACCTCGCAAATGTACGGGTCGTGGTCAATGGACTCGGAGCCGCCGGCACTGCTTGCTGCCGGATTCTTCTGGCCGCCGGCGTGTCTCATCTCATTGGCTGTGATAAGGACGGGATTGTTCTGATGGGAGAGGCCGAGGAACTACGCGCCTCCCGGACGGATCTCCAGACTTGCATGACCCGTCATGCGCCGCGAGGGACATTGCGGGATGCGTTGAAACACGCGGACGTCTTCATCGGGCTCTCCGTAGGAAATGTCTTGTGCGTCGAAGATCTAGAACTCATGGCGGCGGACCGGATTATCTTCGCCATGGCCAATCCCGACCCAGAAATCGATCCGAAGCTCGGGGACGAACATTCACGCATTTTTGCGACTGGCCGCTCGGACTACCCGAACCAGATCAATAATGCGCTGGCCTTTCCAGGAATATTCCGTGGCGCACTCGACGTCCAGGCCAGGGAAATCAACGAAGCCATGAAGTTGGCGGCCGCAACGGCGATTGCGAGCGTGGTGCCGGAATCCGCTCTGAGCGAAGATTACATTATTCCGAGCGTGTTCGACAAAGAAGTCGTGCCGCGGGTTGCCAAGGCTGTTGCCGCAGCGGCCAGAGAAACTGGAGTCGCCCGCCGTAAGTCGAAAGTAGGAGACGACCTGATCACAGGATGAAACCTGCCCGCTGTTGGTCTCCGACGAGACTGATCCGCACCATCCGGACCCTCCGAATTACTTCAAATCGCCGCTTATTCGCTCGGGGATGGTTGTGCTAAGATGGCAGAATCTGACCGGGCCTTTTTGCCCACCATTTTCCTTTGCAATGAATGAGGGAACGTGCCGTTTTCCGCCAGCCGCCTCGTCAAGTACCAAGCCGGTATGCGTCGCCGGATCGAATCCCTTCGCTCGAAAACCGCCGATAGTCTCGATTTCGCCGTCGACCATATGATGCAGGAGCGTGTCGACAGCTTTTTCCGTGTCGAGGAGGGGTTGGAAGAAATAGACCATTCGCTCCAACTTATCGAAGATGAGCTCGTGCAAATCCGGGACTTAAGCGCTGCATTTCGCCTTGAATCCCGCCTCGAATTCGTAGAAGACCGCTGGGATGAGATGGACAGCGAACTCCGCGAACGGCCGCGGCGGCGGCGGCGCACGATCAATATGGCCGACTTTCTCAAGGCCGCCGGTGGATCGACCGATCCGTCGGCGCCGGCGAGCGAAATTACCAATGCGACCGACGCCTATGAGGTGCTCGGACTCGAATACGGTAGCTCGCTGCTCGAAATCACGACGGCGTTTCGCCAGCGTGCCAAAGAGCTCCATCCCGATGCGAGGAACGGAGACCGCAGCCTGGAGCCGGAATTGCGGCGGATCATCGCCTCGTATCAGTTTTTGAAGGAACACTTGAGTCTCAGTAACACCGAGCCGCCGATCTCTCGCGGTCATGAGTACCGCCCCGCCGAGTGACCCGACGTGAATCAGAGTTCCACCAACCACTATATTGCGACGCCGGATGACCTGGCCCGACTGTGCGAACAACTGGCAGGCCAGGACCGCATTGCCATCGATACCGAATTCGTCGGCGAAGATAGTTTTGTCCCGCGCCTGGAGCTTATCCAGGTCGCGGCGGACGGGATCGCCGCCGTCATTGATTTTCAAGCCGTCCAGTCCAGCCATCTCATGGTCGACTTCTGGTCGTTGCTCTGCAACAACCGCATTGAGAAAGTGCTTCACGCTGGTCGCCAGGACCTGGAGTTGTTCATGACTCACGCCGGCCAAATCCCAAAGCCATTTTTCGATACACAGATCGCTGCGGCGATGGTGGGCTATGGACCACAAACGGCCTATGCCAATCTCGTTCAACGGGTGAAGGGGATCAAACTCGATAAGGCACAGACGTTCACCAACTGGAGCCAACGACCGTTGAGCCGAGAACAGATCATGTACGCGCTCGACGACGTCCACTTTCTGATCCCGGTCCATGATCATCTTCGCACCAAACTTCGGTCACTCGGGCGATTGGAATGGGTCGACGAGGAATTCGTGCGGCTCGAAGGAATGCTGGGGATACAAGCACGCGACCCGCTTGAACGGTACCAACGCATCCGTGGATGGGATAATCTCAAACCGCGTTTGGCTGCGGTTCTTCGAGAATTGGCCTCATGGAGGGAAGGGGAGGCGCGCCGGCGCAACGTTCCTCGTGGCCGCGTCGCCCGCGATGAAGTGTTGCTCCAGCTCGCTCGACAAACGCCGAGAACGAAAGATCAGCTTCGCGCGATGCGAGGCATGTATCCGTCTGAAATCGAACGCAATGGAGACGCACTCCTCGAAATCATCGCTCGCGCCCTTGCCTTGCCTACAGGTGATTGGCCTGACGTGCCGCGGGAAAGGAAACCGGATCCGGAATCCACCGGAACGGTCGAACTGCTCCAGGCAGTCCTCAAGTCGATCTCCTCCGAAGCGAACGTTGCACCCACCCTTCTGGCCACCACCACCGACCTTCAAACCCTGGTGGATCTCAAACAGGACCACGAGAAGGCCGATCTCCCTCTATTGCGCGGCTGGCGTCGTCAGCTGGCCGGGGAGACATTACTTCAGGTCCTCAGCGGGCGCCTCTCGGTGTGGATCAACCCTGCGACCACCAAGCTCGAGTTCGGAACTCCGCGCTAAATCATTCCCGCGTTCTAAACAGAACACATGCCATCCTTCCAACTATACTCAGTTGGTGCGTCTCCGCCCAGTACCACCGCCAACCCGTTGTGTCTGAGGTCCTTTTGTTGGTACGTCTCGAACCGGTCAATCCGAGGACCCTTAGGTACGCTTCTGGCAACCTCATTCAGGACCGAAACCGGAACTCGGAGCTTGAGTGATGACGTTTCACCGGTATGGACAGCTACTCTCTTTCATATGGCCCGGCGGCCTCATCTTTCTGGCTGGTCTCGGCTTTCTCCGTCCCACCGGCTTGCCGCATTGGGCTCAGCCGCTCATCCATGTCTTACCCTATGTCGTCCTCGTATTCGGATTGCTGTTCTGTTGGATCTTTAATCGCAGTCGAATAGGCCTTTCGCTGTTGATCCTCATCATCGGGGATCAGTCATTCTTGTGGGTACCCCCTTTTCACACAGGAACTGAATCAAGCGATCCCATCTTTCAGATCACCGCGCTCCTCATCCCGCTCAATCTTCTGGTGCTGACCCTAGTGACGCATGAGGCAATCCTAACGAGAACCACGCTGCTCTGGACTTTGTTCATTCTGTTTCAGACGACGGTTGCAGGGTGGCTGGTATATTCTTATCCCATGATGACCGTGACTGCCTTGAACATCGCCTTACTTCCTTCAGCCGTGACGGCCTGGTCACATCTAGCGCAGCCGGTCATACTGGCCTGGGGAACTGCGCTGACGCTCCAGATCACACATGCTCTCTTAGCTGATAGCGAGATCGAGAAGGGGTTCGTGTGGGCCCACATTGCGGTAGTAGTGGCACTGTACAGCGTGCAGAAGGGGTGGGAACCGAGACCGTTTCTGGCATTGGCGGGCTTGATCATTGTCACGTCACTGATGCAGACCTCCTATTGCTCGTCCTTCCGAGATGAGACCACCAAACTGCCAGGTTCGCGCGCCTTCGAGATGGCGGCAAAAAGACTCGGTCGCCGCTATTCATTGGCCATCGTTGAGATCGATCAGCTTAAAGAAACAAACAATCATTACGGACGGAGCATCGGAGATCAGGTGCTGGCGCTGGTGGCCAAAAAAATCGTGCATGCCAGCGGCAGGGGTAAAGTCTTCGCCCATGACGCCGAACACTTCCTGATACTCTTTCCGGCAACGTCTCCACAGAATACATTGTTGTCGCTTGAACGTGTCAGGAAAGCCGTGGAAGCGGCATGTTTCGTGCTGCAGAACCGAAAATTGGTCCGGGACGTCTGGAGGTCAGTTGGCAGCACTGACGCGACCACCGAGGATCTCCCGGTCACCGTGAGTATTGGGGTCTGTGGTACCGATGGCGGGGCGGGCATGCTGGCGGGTATCGTGAAAGCCGCCTACCAGACGGCACACGGGGCAAAGTCAGAGGGAGGTAATATAGTCAAGAGACTGGCGTCGGAGTATCAGGGATCTACACGCTCCTCCGAGCCACACCGACCTCCGTCCGGCAGCGGATATCGACGAGTTGTATCCTAATCCCGGGACGAGGAAGTCAGATGACGGCGATAGTGAGACTATCACACGGCCCTTGTGATGGGGTCTGGACGGAGCGGTACTTTACGATCCCGCCACAGGCCAAGAATAAGAGTGATCAGCGCCAGACCGATCTCATCGGCAAATGGGATGATGTCCGGGATCAGTAGGTCCAGCACGGTCAGCACGGTAAAAAGAAGGAACAGGGTAGGAAAGCGTAGGTTCATTCGCAGCAGCAGACGCCCGATCAGCGAGACGCGATCCAGAGATGCTGATGCGATCATAATATTTGCTTCACCGTATCCGCAGGTCTGGCCAGCAGTGCGAACTCCCCCCGTTCAACCAGCGGTCGTTGTATGAGATCGGGATACTTCACCATGAAGTCCAGTAGCTCATCGTCAGATAGGCTTTTCTCGGTCAATTTGAGCTTCTTGTAGACCTCTTCCTTCTTGCGCAAGACATCGCCCGGCAACAGCCCTGCCTTCTTCAGCAGGGCTTTGAGACGGGATTTCGTGAACGGTGTGTCATAATAGTTGACGGCAGTGTAGGGGACGCCGCTCTTCTTGATCAACTCGACAGCTTTGCGGCATGTCGAACAGGTCGGTTTCTGATAGATCGTGATAGCGTTCATGAGCAATGACCTTTCAATTCTATAGAACTTGACGGGAAATTTTCGCCTGTGTTAAACCCCTTGGGCTTCGATTTCTTTACAACACCCTGAATCCATGCCTATCGTCGGAACCGATACCGGTGGTCAAACAAAAGGGTTTGCATGCACCACTGCGACTCAGCGCCTGCTGAAAGACCTCCGGACCAAACGCAGGGGCCAGCCGGTTCTAGTGCTCGGTCATATTGCGGAACGCAAGGGACAAGAAGCGACGTTTGAGGTCTTCAATGATCGCTTGGCCGTGATCAAGTTCGCCGATGGAGCCGTTCTGGGATACGATCCTGTCGAGCTACTGCTCCCAACAGAAATAGACCCACAGGGCATTCCTTACTTCGAAGTTCGGCCCTGCGCGGAATGCGAGCAACTCTTCCCGCTGACGGCCGAGGAATGCGCCGCTGAGCAAGAACCGACTCTCTGCCCAACCTGCTCGGCTTGAATGAAGTGTAGGCCTCGCCGACTTTTGAGTTATGAATTCTGAGTGCTGAGCTAAAGATTCTCATTAAAACATTCAGAATTCTATCAGTCGACGAGCGGTGCGACGTCGATCGCTTTCTTGATCAAACAATCTCCTGCAAATCCTTGCAGTGTCATCGGAAGCATGCTGGCATCGAGGACACGGACGGTCCTGACCTTGAACCCATCGGCGACTCTTGTTCCTTCGACTTTCACCGCATGACAGATTTCTAACTTCCTCCAGATCAGGTTGTCCTGAACCAATTCGCTTGGAAGGAGCTTCAGATCCGATACCGCCCCGTCTGAAACCGCCTTCACCGAGATACGAGCCTTGTCCTTCGGCACCTCGCTCACCACTGCAAATAGGACCACCTCGTCATCAGACAACGCCGGCATCGTCGGAAGAACCATGCAGACCAGGAGGGCAATACAAAATAGCCGAATCATTCGTTCCCTCTATTTCATGAAGGCTTCTACTGCAATCCCAGGTACGCCACCCATGACCCGGCAGCCTGAATCAGATGAGACGTTCACTCTTGCACGAAGATCCATCGAGTGGTGCTCGACCTCGCAAGTACCGCGGCGACGCACCTGGCCGGGCGTTCTACCCGTCCCACGCGGGCGGGCTCACCGCTCAGTCGCTCCAGCCGCCTCACAGGACACTGGATGCTCACAAGACACGGCCAGCTCACATCTTGCCGGCACGCACGGACATGGTGCTTTATTCATCGCACCGTACGCTTCATGAAGAATGCGGACTAGGGTGACGACGATGCATCTCCCGGACTCCTCGGCGCAGGTGATGAAGGCGGACCCGGCCCGCCATGGCTCAATGCGCTCTTTCCTACAGTACGCCCAGGGGATGGAGGTGACATCGGTGTGATGCCAGAGCCTGAAGGTTCGGGCTGCCGCAGCAGAACGACGACAGCCAGGATCAAGGCTAGTATTCCTAGAGCCACCATGGTTCGAAAAAATGTCGGCATGACCTTCGTTCCGTTGGATATGCTGAGTCTCCTAATTTCAGTATGCCAATCGATGCTCGTGAATTCAAGCCGACACTGAGTAGTACCGCTTAATCCATGATAAGCTGAAGCTGACGGCTTCACTTGCGATGGATCTGATTGGTCCATCCACAACAAGGAGACCACATCGATGCCGCACGATTTCATGCCCGGCCTCGCCGGCATACCGGCCGCAAAATCAGCGATCAGCGATATCGACGGCCAGAAAGGAATCCTCGAGTACCGGGGGATCCGGATCGAGGAGTTGTGTGCGCGGTCTTCCTTCCTGGAGACGACGTATCTGTTGCTGTTCGGGAAGTTGCCGAACCAGCATGAGCTGAATCAATGGGTCACAGATGTCACCCATCACCGCCGCATTAAGTATCGACTGGTGGACCTTCTGAAGTGTCTGCCCGACCACGGGCATCCCATGGACGCGCTGCAGGCCGCGGTCGCCGCGCTGGGCATGTTTTATCCCGGCCGCAATGTCAGGGACGTGGAGAATAATTATTGGTCGGCAGTGCGACTGGTGGCAAAAATGCCGACACTCATAGCGGCCTGGGCTCGGTTGCGTCGTGGAGATGACTATATCCCGCCGCGCGACGACCTTGCCTTCGCCGAGAATTTTCTCTACATGCTGACGGAAGCGCCGCCTCATCCCCTCTGGAATGAGATTTTTGACGATTGCCTTATCCTGCATGCCGAGCACACCATGAATGCCTCTACCTTTACCGGTATGGTCACGGCCTCGACGCTGGCCGACCCCTATACCGTGGTCGCTTCGTCGATCGGCGCGCTGAAGGGTCCGCTCCATGGCGGAGCCAACGAGGAAGTCGTGCAGATGCTCCGGGATATCGGAACAGTCGACCGTGTTCGGCCCTTTGTCGAAGCCCGGATTGGAGCGAAACAGAAATTGATGGGATTCGGTCACCGCGTGTACAAGGTCAAAGATCCTCGCGCCACGATTTTACAGGCGCTGTGTATTCGACTGTTCCATGAATGCGGCGGGTCACCCTTGTATGATGTGGCTATCCGGGTGGAGGAGGTGGCGGACGAACTGCTTCATGGTAAAGCTGTACACCCTAATGTCGATTTTTATTCCGGGATTGTGTACGACAAGATGGGAATGGACGTAGACCTGTTTACGCCGGTGTTTGCCATAGCGAGGGTCAGCGGCTGGCTGGCGCACTGGCTGGAGCAGTTACGAGAAAACAAACTGTTTCGGCCGGACCAAATCTATGCTGGAGAGCATAACCGACCGTATATTCCGATCGACCGACGATAGAAGGAAGGAGAATCTCGGTTATTCGGCCAGCCGTACGAACCACCACAACACAAGCGATGTAAAGAGAATGAGCGCCCCCAGGGCGGCATACGCAAGAATTTCGATCATCTTCTGACTCCTCTCCTCCGAGCCACAATAGACAACAGATAACATCTTCTCCCATCAAGTCAAGTCTGCTTCCCGTATGAAAAACTCCATCCGCATTACTTGACTCCGGAAAAAGTACGCTTACCTATAAGCTGTGCACAGCGAAGCGTGACAGGCTGATCACTTAACAGGAGGGAATCATATGACGCTCGTAAAATGGGATCCGTTCCGGGAACTCGAGGAGATGTCGAATCAGATCAACAGATTGTTTGTTCGTCCATCCGTCTGGCAGACTCAGAACAGAGAAGCGATGACGGTGGCGGACTGGACTCCCACTGTGGATATCAGCGAAACGGAGGCCGAGTACGTGATCAAGGCCGAACTACCGGAGGTCAAGAAAGAAGACGTCAAGATCACGGTCGAGGACGGCGTGCTGACGATCCAAGGGGAACGCAGACGGGAAACGGAAGAGAAGGCAAAGAAGTTTCACCGGGTTGAGCGCTCGTATGGCCGGTTTGTGCGGACCTTCACTTTGCCGGACTCGGTCGACGAGACCGGGGTGAAGGCGGTCTATACCGACGGTGTGCTGAACCTTCGACTGCCCAAGTCTGAAAAAGCGAAGCCCAAGCAGATCGAAGTCAAGGTCGCGTAATCTCCGCTTCAGCTCAGGTGAAGGAAAGGCCCGCTTCGGTGGGCCTTTTCTTTCTAGTACGCACTAAGCAAATCACTGTCGCCAAGCCGGTTGTAGCGCTATCACGCCCCTAGGACCGTTCCTTCATCACCGGTTCCCATGCCTCCTCATCAAACGCGTAACGAATCACATACCGTTGGCCGTCATCCGCAACGACACGAAAGCAACAGTGGGTGTCGGTATACCAGCGTGCAGCTACCTCGACGATCTTACGTTTGATCCCCTCATACACAAAGGCGCTCGGGGTCCTCTCTCCTTTGTAGCCCGCATGCGCTTCAACCAAAAGCCGCGGTTCATTCATCCAACCAGGCTAGCGAACTCCATCAGTGTCGTCAACAGATTGAAACCGAGTCTTGAGGTTCAGCGTGACGACCGTTTAAGATGCGCCGTCCGCAATCAGGCATGTCATTGTGGGAGAGGTGATATGAAAACAACCAAGGCCAAGCAACCGGGGAAGGTCGGCCCATCGAGTGCGTTATCGTCGGGCTCGCCAGGCACCCGCATCGAACGAGATACGATGGGGGAACTGGCGGTTCCAATGAGCGCCTACTATGGCGTCCAAACCGCACGCGCAATTGAAAACTTTCCCATCAGCTCGCTTCGATTCCCGCGCGCCATGATTCGCGCCATGGGCCTGATCAAGCGTGCAGCCGCGTCCGTGAACCGTTCCTTGAACCTCCTTGACAAGAAATCGGCTGGCGCAATCAAGCAAGCCGCGACCGAAGTTGTAGAGGGGACCCTCGATGCCGAATTTCCCGTGGACATTTTCCAAACCGGTTCCGGCACCTCCACCAACATGAACACAAATGAAGTCATATCGAACCGGGCCACGGAACTTCTCGGGGGAGCCAGAGGCAGCAAGCTCGTGCACCCGAACGATCATGTGAATCTCGGCCAATCGAGCAATGACGTCATTCCCACCGCCATTCATGTCGCAGCGTCCGAGATGATCCAAGAGCAGCTGATGCCCGCTTTAACCAGACTGCACAAAGCGCTTGCGAGGAAAGCCCGTGAGTTTGACGGAATCGTGAAAATCGGGCGTACCCATTTGCAGGATGCCACTCCTGTTAGATTGGGACAGGAATTCGGCGGATACGCGAGACAGATCGAGCTGGGAATGGCACGCATGAAGCGTGCCCAAGAGGCACTGAGCGAAGTGGCCCTGGGCGGAACGGCAGTGGGAACCGGCCTCAACTGCCACCCGGACTTTGCGTCGAAGGTCATGGCAATCATCTCCGAGGAAACCAGGTGCCCGTTCGAAGAAGCCTCAAACCACTTCGAAGGACAGTCGGCCCAAGATTCCTTGGTCGAAGCGAGTGGAGCGTTGCGTACCCTCGCTGTCAGCCTCATGAAGATCGCCAATGACATCCGTTGGCTGGGTTCGGGACCACGCTGCGGCCTGGGCGAAATCAATTTGCCGGAAACACAACCAGGCTCTTCCATCATGCCTGGAAAAGTGAATCCGGTCATAGCGGAATCTGTCACCATGGTCTGCGCGCAGGTCATAGGGAACGATGTCACCGTCACGATAGGCGGGCAGGCGGGTAATTTTGAATTGCTCGTCATGTTGCCCGTGATGGCCTATAACCTGCTCCAATCGATCGAACTCTTGGCCTCTGCTGCGAGAAATTTTGCCGCAAGATGCGTGGAAGGAATCGAAGCCAATGAAGAACGCTGTCAAAGTTTGATCGAGCAAAGTCTTGCTATGTGCACGGCACTTGCCCCGGAGATCGGGTATGAGGCCGCCGCGAAAATCGCGAAAGATGCCTACAAAACCGGAAAGACCGTTCGGGAGATGGCTTTGGAGAAAAAGGTGTTGTCGGATAAGCGCCTCCAAGAACTGCTCGATCCTTGGCGGATGACAGAGCCGGGTGGCCCGATGGGAAGTGCGGGCGGGTGACGGAGATGCTAGGGCGAGGTAAACTGGCTGATTCGGGGTTGATCGACGTGCTGCTCGTCGTCTACGCGCACTTTTGGCATGTCTCGCGGTGACAAGGCGCGGCTGATTTTACACTCCTGCCACTGTTAATTGAGGTCACCTTGATCCTCTCATAAATACTCGAATGCCGCTTTGACACCTCAAGAATCTGTATGCTAAAGTGCGCGGAAATTTTGAGACTTCTCTCGTTTTCACGGCTCACGTTCCGTATACATATAAAAAGGGTAGACGATGAGTGCGACCGGTTCACAAACGGGTGGTCATGTCGTGATCGTGGTTGGGGCCGGGCCTGCGGGAATGGCACTCGCCAACAAGATGGCCGAAGCAGGCCACGAGGTGATTATCCTCAATCGTGATATTAAATTTGGCGGACTGGCCGAGTACGGGATTTTTCCCAGCAAACTTAAGTTACGTGGCGGATTGAAGAAGCAGTATTGGGAGATGCTCCAGCGACCCAACGTTCGATACTTCGGCAACGTGTCGGTAGGCCAAGAGAAGGACCTCTCTGTGGAAGACCTGCGCGGGCTCGGAGCGAGCGCCATCGCATTCTCGATCGGCGCCCAAGGCACCAAAGCCATCGGTGTCGAGGGGGACACCGCCCAGGGAGTCTTCCATGCCAAGGACGTGGTGTATCACTTCAATCGCCTGCCTGGGTTTGGAGACCGGCCTTTTGAGATGGGGAAGCATGTGGGTGTGATTGGTGTCGGCGATGTGATGGTCGACATCGCCCACTGGTTGCTCCGCTATAAAAAGGTTGAGCGAGTCACCGCCATCGCCAGGCGGGGGCCGCTGGAACGAAAATATAATCCAAAAGAAATTCGTGCGGTCTGTTCGAACATGGATCTGGAAGGACTCACACAAGAGTTTGCCCGCATCAAGGACCGGTTGGCCGCTGTCGGCCAGGATGCGGATGAAGTCTTGAAAGAGATGACGGAAGAATTCACGAAATGTGAACCGAAGGTGAGTGAATCCAAAATGGGATTCAGGTTTCTGGCCTCTCCCAAACGCGTGCTCGTGGACGCCAACAATCGTGTGCGCGCGCTGGAAATGGAAGAGAACAAACTCGAACCCAAGGGCGAAGATACGGCCGCAGTCGGATTAAGACAATTCTACGAATTCCCGGTTGATAGCGTCATATTTGCCGTCGGCGACAGGGTCGATGAAAAGGTCGGCCTGCCCTATAAGGGTGGGATGTACGTCACGAATCCGAATAAAACGGGTAATGATCCCGATGACGCCCTGTTCCAGGCCTACGATGAAACCTGCGGAAAGGTCGTCGAGGGCGTGTTTCTAACAGGATGGGCACGGAAAGCGAGCGAAGGACTGGTTGGAATTGCCAAACGAGACGGGGAGTGGTGCGCAGAAGTGATGACGCGCTACCTCGCCACCCAAAGCCAGCGTCCCAACAAGGCCGTCGACGGCGTGCTCAGCAAACTGCAGGCTATCTTGAAGGAACGGAAGAGTCGACCGGTTGATCTCGCAGGGCTTAGAGCTTTAGATGCGGTCGAGAAGACTCACAGCAGTTCACCGGATGCAATCGGTGAATTCAAATTCACGGCGAATGCCGACATGTTGGCTCACATCGAGCGTAGCCGGATGTAGCTGCACCGGAGCATTTACCCATCTCCCCACTTCAGTTTTTCTCGCAACACTTCGTAGTAACTGCTTTCCGGGAAACGGATGAGTCTGGTCCGGTACTCCGATGTCGTAATCTCGACGGTATCGCCTTGCGTCATGGCCACTCCCACCTGGCCGTCCAACGTCGCCATGGCTCCATCGTCCTTGCTGGTAAGGGTCACGTCGATCTCGGCGTTGAGCGGAACAATCAACGGTCTATGGGTCAGCGTATGGGGGCACACTGGCGTGAGAATCAAGCCCTGGACAGCCGGATTAATAATGGGACCTCCGGCCGACAGGGAATAGGCTGTTGAGCCCGTCGGAGTGCTGACGATCAGCCCGTCTCCGCGTAGGTTGGTCACGAACTGTCCTTGAATCTTGATTTTCAGTTCGATCATGCGGGCCAGAGTTCCTTTGCTGATGACGACATCGTTGAGCATCGTACCTTGCGCCACTGTTTCTCCGTGCCGATGGAGATGCGTCTTGAGCATGAGTCGTTCATCAAGGACAAAGT
The DNA here is from genome assembly GCA_036820725.1 of Nitrospiraceae bacterium. Taxonomy (GTDB): domain Bacteria; phylum Nitrospirota; class Nitrospiria; order Nitrospirales; family Nitrospiraceae; genus DASSBQ01. The sequence continues at coordinate 3,547 of DAISKX010000009.1, read as the reverse complement.
CATTGGCAAACACCCGTTCAAGGCACGGATACAAATTCTCTAATTGGACTTCGGTCAAAAATCCCAATCCCCCCATATTCACGCCCAGAATCGGAATGCCTCGCTCTCCGGCGAGTCGGGCGGCATTGAGCATCGTCCCATCACCACCTAAGACGAGGAGGACGCCGGCCTTACCAGCCAGTTGAGTTTTTTGATATCCCCCCTGCTCACCGAGGAGGGCCGCTGAGGTTGTATCGAGGATCACGTCTATCGCACGAGCACGGAGCCAGGTGACCACATCGTGGAGAGTGGTCCTGACCTCTGGGAACTTCGGCTTTGTCAGGATTCCAATACTCTTGCTTTTCATTGGTACAACCGCCTTGTTAGGAGGAGAGGGCGGGTCGAAGGGTGCGGGATTTTATAGGGATGGCTCTTTTCCTGTCAAACAACCTCCTCCGTCACGCATGTCGTGCTCGTGCATCATGAAAAGTTTGACCAACGCAGTGTCCATTTGAATGTCCCAATATCTTGACACCCCGCTGGTCTCTCGTTAGAATCACTTCATCAGTTTTTTCGAAGGTTTGTCTTCTCATTCATAACGGGTCACAGTCTTCAGCTCCCATCACTCATAGTAAGGAGGCAGGATGTTCGAACGGTTCACGGACAAGGGTCGCAAGATCATAATCCTGGCACGTGAAGAAGCCGAGCGGCATCAGAACGACTATCTGGGCACGGAACATCTCGTTCTTGCCATCCTTCGGGAAACAGACGGGATTGCCCTGATGATCCTCAAGAAGATGGGGCTTTCCACGGAGCAAATCCGGCTTGAAATCGAGCGCAATCTGCCGGGCGGCGGCACCACGATGACCTTCGGCGAAATTCCTTTCAGCCCGCGTGTCAAAAAGGTCATCGAGTACGGTGTGGAAGAGGCGCGACTTCTCGGTCACAATCATATCGGCAGTGAACATCTCCTGCTTGGTCTCCTTCGTGAGGAAGAAGGTATTGGGGGAAAGATCCTCCGGAGTCTCGGCGCCAATCTTCTCACGGCTCGCCAATTAACCGTTACGTTCCTCCGCAAGTCCGCACCCCGTGAACGCGACCGCAAGAGCAACACGCCTGCGCTCGACGAGTTCGGACGTGATTTGACCCAACTCGCGCAGGAAGGCCAACTTGATCCCGTTATCGGACGTGCCGATGAAATTGAGCGCGTCCTTCAGATCCTGAGCCGTCGAACCAAGAACAACCCGGTCCTCATCGGCGAATCTGGCGTAGGCAAAACGGCGATCGTCGAAGGGCTTGCGCAACGGATTGTCGCGTCAGAAGTTCCGGACAATCTTCTCTCCCGACGGGTCATTGCGCTTGATCTCGGATCCCTTGTGGCCGGAACAAAATACCGCGGACAATTTGAAGAACGCCTGAAAGTCGTCATGAAGGAAATCGTTCAGGCCGGGAATATTATTATTTTCATCGACGAACTTCATACCCTTGTCGGAGCCGGGGCGGCAGAGGGATCAATCGACGCCTCGAATATGTTAAAGCCCGCTTTGTCTCGTGGTGAAATCCAGTGTATCGGCGCCACGACGTTGGATGAATACCGGAAACATATCGAAAAGGACGGGGCGCTCAAGCGCCGTTTTCAGCCCATTCACGTCCAGCCGCCATCGACCGACGAGACGGTTCGCATCATCCAAGGATTGCGGGATCGGTATGAAGAACACCACGGGGTGGAAATCACCGAGGATGCCATCTCCGAAGCCGTCAAGTTATCCGACCGCTACATCACTGATCGATTTTTACCTGACAAGGCCATTGATCTCATTGACGAGACTGGATCGAGGGCCAAGTTGCAGACCTACGCGCTTCCGACCGAATTAAAGGCGCTCGAGCAAGAACTGAAGAAGGTATCCCGCGAGAAGGAACTCGCCATCTCGATGCAAAATTTTGAAGAAGCCGTACGCCATCGGGAGGAAGAGGAACGGCTGCGCAAACTGTTGGACGAATCCAAGCGAGAGTGGAAAAAGAATCAAGAGAAGCACAAACCGACCATCGGCAAAGAAGACGTGGCCTATGTCGTGTCCAAGATGACCGGTATTCCGCTCTTCAAACTTGAGGAAGAGGAGTCGAACAAGCTGCTACGTATGGAAGACTTCCTGCACAAACGCGTGATCGGGCAAAATGAAGCGATTTCAGCCGTCTGCCGCGCAATCCGGCGGTCTCGCGCCGGTCTGAAAGATGCCCGTAAGCCGATTGGTTCATTCATTTTCCTCGGTCCAACGGGAGTCGGCAAAACGGAACTTGCTCGTACCCTCGCAGAGTTTCTCTTCAACAGCGAGGATGCATTGATCCGCATCGACATGTCCGAATACCAGGAAAAATTCACCAGCTCGCGACTGTTTGGCGCTCCTCCCGGCTATGTAGGCTACGAAGAGGGTGGACAGTTGACGGAAAAAGTCCGCCGCCGTCCTTATTCAGTGGTGCTCTTTGATGAAATCGAGAAGGCACATCCCGATGTGTTCAATGTGCTCCTCCAAGTTTTGGATGACGGCGTCTTGACCGATAGTCTGGGCCGGAAGATCGACTTTAAGAACACTGTCGTCATTATGACGTCCAACATCGGGACGAAACTCATTCAGAAAGGTGTCTCCCTCGGCTTCCAAAGCGAAGAGCAGGGCGAGCAGAGTCGCCGGCGAAAAGAGGATGTGTTGGGTGAATTACGCCGATCGTTCAGTCCTGAATTTTTGAACCGGATCGATGAAATCGTCGTGTTTCATCCACTGGACAAGGAACAGTTGTTCAACATCCTCGATATTCTGTTGCGGGAACTCAATCTTCGACTCCTTGACAAGGGGGTCACCATTGAGGTCGATGATGAGGTCAAGCATTGGCTCATCAAAGAAGGATATGAGCCTATGTACGGCGCTCGCCCCATGCGGCGAACCATTCAGCGGGCCATCGGAGACCCGTTGTCGGAAGAGCTTATCAAGGGGCGCTTCAAAGAAAACCGGAAAATCAAGGTCGTTATCCGGGAAGGTGCGCCGGCTTTTATCGAACAAGAAGCTATGGCGGAGGTGTGACGAATTTGATAGTTGCCAGGCCTGTGAGCACAACCCATTGATCAAGCCTTAGATCGAACGACCCCCGCTGATTCTACCGAATCCGGGGGTCGTCGTGTTGTTGGGGCCCTCTAGGTCTGCATCACGGACACGAGATAATTACCAATTCTCATAGGAAGAATCTTCCACTCACGCATGCCCCTTCAGAATCCACATCGAAAGACAGCTACCTCACATCACGTTCGTCAATCGCACGGTTCGATTTTTGGTCTCGAGACCTCCTGCGACGAAACCGCTGCAGCCATCATGGATCCACAGGGCCGTGTCCTGTCGAACATCATTTCTTCCCAGCATGATGTTCATCGCCGCTTCGGTGGAGTCGTGCCGGAATTGGCTTCGCGCAGCCATATCCAAACAATCGAGACCGTGGTCCGCACTGCACTTGACCACGCCGGTTTGCGATGGCCGGATATCGGAAGTATCGCGGTCACGCAAGGGCCGGGGCTCGCCGGAGC
>DAISKX010000008.1:0-19709 GCA_036820725.1 Nitrospiraceae bacterium | reverse complement strand
CCTTGGCTCCCCATTGTGAAACACTTGGGTGTCCAAAGAAACCGGGTCCGATTTAAGACCACCCAACCGGATGGGGTGGGAATTGTGCGTGAGCAGGGGCAAGTTCGGCTGGAAAATTTTACAGTCAAGCTCAACGTTATTCGAGACAACTCATGGGTCGTTGCAAGTCAGAAGAGCGATATGTTGTTGGCTCATGAACAAGGGCACTTCCACATCACCGGTTTGGTAGCGCGCGATTTGTGAAAGCGTTGGGCGCCTTACGGGTGAGGACGACAGATGAGTTGCAGCGGGAAGTGTCACGACTCTGTGAAGCCTATGACGCGTGAGCGAAATCCCTTTCTAAGCAGTATGACGACGAAACCGATCACGGCCGGAATGAAAAAGCTCAGGCAGACTGGAAATCACGCATCCGGACCTGCATCTAACAGGGGACCAGATTAGGCACGCCGCCACCATGAGCGCGCTATGCTGCTGGCCTCACCGACTGGATACACTCCGTATCTAAATCGATACTATTTCATATCTTCTCAGTGCAGAATAGTTATCCCGATATCGTTGGGGTAACCAACAAATTGCTGGCATTTACCGAGATTCCTTACATTGATGGACCGGACAAACTTCCAGGCATCGCTCTTGCCGTACACAGGTGTAGATCATGTGACCATGTTGCTAACCGAAACTCATGAGTGGTTGCTTGTCGGTTGTGCCTATCCAACCCGTGACCATATTGTTCGAGCTGCAAACTGAAAGCAGGGTATCGCAGCCAAACTCGATCCCTTGATCCCCACCACCCTCGACGACTTTTCTCATGCCGGCCTTCTCATGAAGAACGCGGGCTCTACGCAGGAAATGAACGAGAGGCTCAGCACCTATTGTAGAGGAAAGACTAGGGAGGGACCGTTTCGATCTTGTCAGGCTCGAGCGTTATCCCAAAATTTGAAGGGTCGTGCTTCCAAGCTCCCGGCGAAAGCAAGCCGATCAGTGGCAGCCCGGCCAGAAAGAAGGCTCCCACGACATCAAGCACGCCTAACGTACCAAGCGTGCGGGAGGTCGATCGGTACTGAGTCTGATAGCCAGTTTTCCTAATCTCGAGAATAAGGTCCGTCCCCCTATGCACCTCAAAATTCACCGGAGTAATACCCACAGTGTTGCCAGCGACATTGACCTTCGCCCCTGCAGGATCTGAAATCACACCGATGGTTTGATATCTCGGACCGAAAAGAGAGCATCCGACAAGCTGACACGGTATAAGTATGAGTGAGATTACTTTCAAAGCAGGCGTCCAAGAGGGCTGTGACGTTCGCATTCGTTACCTCCACAAGTCATCGGGAGGTATAGCATATAAATCGATTGATTCAAAGCTCGCATAATTGCCTTCATGAGACAGACGGGGGGACGGTTTTGGCGGACATAGCTGGCACATTCTTCGGGTTCAGGCATGTCTGATGCTGAAGACAGGTGAGACGTGGGACATTCCTCACCCCGATTTATCAAGGGATTGCTTTTGCTGACCGTCTGGCCTAGACATATCCTGCGTTATCCCTGCCGGGAGAAGTCTTCCATGATTGTGATCTTTATTGTTCTCTTCCTTGTCGTCCTTTCGTCACAAGCGGTCGGACTGGATTACGCTCGTAGCGACTCGCCGGTTCCAGAGGGGGCTCAGCAAGAGGGCATGTGGGTCACCGTCGAAGGGGTCGTGCTCTTTACTGATGAGCATACGATCAGTGAAGTCAAAGCCCGTTCACGAAACGAGGCAAGGCGGTTGGCGGTCGAAAAGGCCGTTGGGCATTTTATTCGGGGCAGTACGGTGGTCTACAACTATGTGCTGGCCGAAGACCTGGTGCAATCGGTGGCGCGCGGTCTCGTGGTCGAGGAACAGATTCTGGAAGAGGGTGTGCGGGAAACCGTTCACGAATCGGGGACCAAAGCCATTTTCTATGCGACCAAGCTCAAAGCGAAAGTGAAGCGGGTCAATGCTGAGCATAAGGATCACTTCAAGGTGCAAGGAACCCTCAATAAAACCTTGTTCCATTCCAAGGAAGAGATGCAGATTCGAGTGGTGTCTTCACGGGATGCCTACCTCTACATCTTCAATATCGGTCAGGACAATTCGGTGACTGTGCTCTATCCGAATCGGTTCGCGCAAGACAGTTTCGTCACGGGCGGGAAAGAGCTGGTGTTTCCGGATGACAAACTGCGATCGGTCGGCATCGTACTTCGTGTCGTACCGCCTGCCGGTGCTGTCAAGGCGACGGAGCGCATCAAGCTCATTGCTGTGACGCACAAAACCGATTTCATCAAAGATCGGTTTAAGGAAGGAGTCTTCCAGGTGTATGACGGCAAGGACACGGGGCTCATCACAGATTTATTGAAGGCATTATCGGCATTGGATGACTCCGAGTGGGCGGAGTCGACGATCGCCTATGAAGTGCACCGGTAAACGGGAGGATACTGTCATGCCAACGCGCTATGCTGAGGGTATTGTCGCCGCCATGGTCATTGGTCTCGCATGTCTTAGTCTGTCCGGTTGTTCGCCCACCCAACTGCCGCTACGAGCCGAGGTCGAGCCAATGAAGATGAGGAAGGTGCCCCTGACTGCCGCGCTCGTTATTCCCGAATCGCTCAAATGGGCCAATCACATTCAGGACGTCCCCTGCGCGGGAAGCTATTCAGTCCCAATCGGCATGGAGCTCGAAAATATGCTCACCCGGGCATTTTCACAGATGTTTGACTCCGTCGATTTTACCACCGACAAGGCCCACGTCAGGGGCAACTACGATGTGGTGCTCGAAGTACGTGAGCCCAAATTTGAGGTTGAGGGCCACTGCTTGACGCGACGGTTTCTCTACCTCACAGGTCCTTTCTACATTTTCTTTGATCCGACAGACACCTTTGAGGCACGTGCCTCACTTCACGTGACTGTGACAGATATCAATGGCCAGATCCTTCAAGACGAGACGTTTAAGTCCCGCTCCCAAACCAAAGACACCCTCTTTGCGACAGGGAGCGACCGGACCAATTCAGTGGCCACCGTGCTGCGAGAATCCTTGCTCGATACAGTCCAGCAAATGATGCGTGGAGTCGCTGGATCACCACAAATGGGAGCCTATGCGCGCAAATTTATGAGGCCGGCCGGGGAAAAAGGCCAAGAGCAAGGGGCTCGCATGGTTCTCACGAGCGATGTCGATGTGCCGCCGGCATCCAGCATTACGCTGCAACGGAACCGCTATGCGGTCGTGATCGGTGTGGAGCGATACCGGCAAGGTCTGGCTACGGTTGAATTTGCGTCCCACGATGCACGCGTGATGCGTGACTATTTAACAAAGACGTTGGGGTTTCCCGAAGAAAACGTGGTGATGCTCGTCAATGAGCAGGCAGCAAAGAGCGACGTCGAAAAGTACATTGAACGGTGGCTCCCCAACCGTGTGGAGGCGGACAGCACTGTCCTCATCTATTATTCCGGCCATGGAGCCCCCAATCCGATCACCCATGAAAGTTTCCTCGTTCCCTATGACGGGGACCCCACCTTCCTTGAGATCACGGGGTATTCTCTGAAGCGCCTCTATGACCAACTTGGGAAGTTACCAGCCCAAAACGTCGTCGTCATGCTGGATTCTTGTTTTTCCGGAACCGGGGAACGCTCGGTTATCGCGAAGGGAATGCGGCCGGCAGTCATCAACGTGGAGAATCCTTTGCTCGCTGGTGAAAAGATTGTGGTGTTCACGGCTGGAACAGGAGCTCAAACGTCGAGTACGTATCACCAAAAGAGCCATGGCCTGTTTACTTATTTCCTCCTCAAGGGCATTCAGGGCGCAGCAGATGTAAACCAAGACAACAAGATCGACTTGGCCGAGCTCTATGCCTATCTCAAGCCGCAAGTCCAAGGCGTCGCCAGGCGAGAATTCAACAATGACCAAGCTCCCCAGCTGCTCGGCAACCCCGATCTCCTCCGAAAAGGGATCCCGTTGATCGATCTCAATAGGTAACCAGACCACAGACTCCGTTGGCTGTGTTGATCGAACTGCGCCAAAGGGGTCCCGATTGGGGTGAGCTTGAAGACGAGTGTAATTCTGAGGATTGGAGGCGGAATTTTGTATCACGGTGTTCGGATTGCATGGAAGATAATCAAGGGGAATCCAAGATGGAACAAGAGCTGTCAATCGATGAGCGCGCTAAAGCACAAGATCGAAGTATCTCTTGGTTCAGCATAGTCCTGAATTGGATGCCGCCTATTCACGTGCACTTTCTTGGTCGGCGGCGCTTACCCACGCTCTTCATCGTATCTTTTCGTTTGCTGACTGCCGCCGTCTTTCCACTCGGCTGCAGCGATATGTCGGGTCAGTTACCTTCGGTACCGGCTGATGCTGCTGTCGCCGGCACGAGTTCAAGCAAAACTTTCCCCCCTGAGCTGACTCAACAAGTGCGTAAGGCTGAAGAGATCGGGCGTTATATTTTTCTCGAGGATGTCATTGCGGCAAAAGCAAATGAGCTCCTCCTGCAAGACCCCACGCTCCGTGATGACAACCGTCGGCAGGGCTGGATTGTCGTGCAGGACAGTCACTGCGCTCTTGTTCGATTCGTCGGTAAGGATGGTGACCACTATACAAGCCTCTACGACATCTGTTTCACACTGGATTCCATGACAGGCCCGCAGTGGGAGAGTGAAGTGACGAAGCATGATCCACCCCTGCTTCTTCCTTCTCTTCAGCAGAACATGTTTCGGGCTCGACAGCTTGCTATCGCCTCGCTTCCCGAACGCTGCTCGGATCGATACCGTTTGGCGATGGTTCCTGGAAATCTGAACGATCAGAAACTATGGGCAGTGTACTTCATTGCGGCAAGCGGGAAGCCAGATGGGGTGATGGTAGGAGGACATACGCGGATCGCTGTTACTGAAGACGGGCAGAAAGTGCTCCGGACCTCCAAACTCTCCGACTGTCTTCAGCTCCCCGCGCACAATGGTGACCCCCTGACAATCAGCGAATTCATGTCTGACACGCCCACTGAAATCCATGTGTATCTCAACAAAGTGCGGCAATCGCCGGTGTACGTTGGCACGCGTGCAGGTTTGTGGAAAGTGGATGAAGGACAGATTTCATTGATTGAAGGGCGATCTAAAGAACAGAGGCAAAGCAACGGTGGAACTTTCAGGAATTGACGAGGGATGGGAGCATGTACACCCCGGGGCAGCAAAGGACTTACCGATAACAGATAGGCAAAGCTAAATTAAAACTAGCAAACCAGATGTTCCAGCCCACAGGCCTCCACGTGTTGATTTGTCGAAAAAAACATATATGCTCACTGCCTCGACGCTGCTCGATATGTGCCATCCTCATTATTTCTTTGGGTTTCTTTGCGCCAGTGGCCGGCGACCCTGGCTCGTCACAACGGGGCGCACGAATTGAGGGACAAGCTCCAGCCGAGTATATCGCGCAGCAGTACGGTCAATCCTGGGCAGTTGTGATTGGGATTGACGAATACAGCAAAGCGCCTCGTCTCACTTATGCAGCGGATGATGCCAACGCTGTCGCCTCATTGCTTCAGCAGCGTGGCTTCCACGTGACGCTCCTTCTTAATCAACACGCGAGCCGCCGCGACATCTACCGGGAACTGTTCGACAAGCTCGCAGAGAGGGTGAAGGAACAAGACCGGGTGCTCGTATTCTTTGCGGGTCACGGAGAAACCCGTGAACTGCGAGGTGGGCGCGAGATTGGATTTCTCTTGCCCGTCGATGGTGATCCCGGGGCTTTGAGCGAATCGTCCATTTCAATGGTTGCCATTAGCGAGCTGGCAGATGCGTTGCCAGCCAAACATGTCCTGTTTGTGGTAGACAGCTGCTATGGCGGCATCGCCGGGCATCGGTTTCGCGCAATACCCAAAGCCACCGAATCATACTTGCGCGAAATCACGTTGGAGCGCGGTCGTCAGCTTATCACCGCCGGAGGGGCGAAGCAGGAAGCATTGGAAGGACCGAAATGGGGGCATAGCGTGTTTACCTACTACCTTCTGGAGGGACTAGGAAAGGGACGAGCCGACCTGAATGACGATGGCATTATTCCCGCCTCGGAGTTGTATTATTACCTCGATCAGCGGGTGTTCGCGGCGGCATCACTGCAGGGCCATACACAACGTCCCCAAATGTGGTCGATGGGAGCCGAGAAAGGCGAATTTGTGTTCTTCACCGCATCTCGAAGCACCAGTACGGCTGGAAGTATGAATATCCCCCAACTTTCTGGTGAACATCCATCAAGTCTTAATCCCAAAGACCGTTCTGATGACCTACACGTCGGAAGTGATCCCGATAAACCGATCGAGGAAGCCAGAATACGCCCTCCCTCGTCCAGCCCGGTCTCTCCCCGCGCCCTTCAGGGCACCTACAAGTTGCACACCACCGGCAAACTGGGCGGGTTTCGGACTCGCGACCCCAACCCGAGCCCATACTTTGAGCCTTATATCTGGGTGCCCTCACATGAGGTCATCGAAAAACATCTTAGCTTTTATCCGGATGGTCGATTCGAAGAGGTGACCTACGTGGCGATGGAATATAGCGAACCAGGAAGTGCATACAATGATCCGTTGAAACAGACGCCTCGACAGCTAAAAGAAAAGTTGAGTGGCACGTTCCAAGTGAAGGGAACAGCTGGCGTGTTGACATATTCAACCGGTAGCAAGGTGCGATTTCACCTGCCTACCTTTGATGAAACGTTTTGGCCACCAGAGACCATTATGGTGAAAGATACTCAGTGGACACTCGCTGAATGATTTGCTGGTCCATGCACCTCTTGTCTCCCTGCACAAGACCCATCACCGCTTGAGGGCCAGATCGTCACCATCCAAGTAGAACTGCTCGACAACGTGAGGATTCTCACTAAATTGCGGGGTAATGAAAAACGTAAAGGACTTTTTTTGACCGTTTTGATATTGAAAAACGAGTGTATGACCACTGATTCTGTATCTCCCGCGATCCTGTTTCGAGTTGTCCCCAAATAGCGCTCCGGTCGTACCGTACGATTGTAACGAGCCTGAATGAATCTCCTGAAACTCCCCGTTAGGAGAAAACACGACATAATGCTCACTGCCTATGACAGTGGCGGTATTCATGTCTCCAGTTACTTCGGCGTAAGGACTACTATAAAGTATGGTTCCTGTATTCATTTTATTTGGCCACATGTACGTGCCGTTCAAGACGCTACTTCCTAGTCCATGGACTGAGTAATATTTCTTCCCACCGATATTCAATAAGTCATTCGGCCGTTTCAATGTCAAAGACTGCAATGAAAAACGTTCGGGTGCCTTACCACCACCCCACTTGAATACAATTTGGTGCCCGGTAACATCATATGTGCCACATTTCTGAGGAAACCTTTGACACGCAGGCTCAAGATTAAGTTCGGAAAACGTTGCGACGCCACCGGGAGGAAAGCCATTAAACACGCGTCCATTGGACATGAACAGATACGAGTTTGTTTCATGACCCCGCACATTCATTTCATAGTAATACAACCCTTGTAACTGTCCTAGTGTGTTTCCCTCGTTCACCGAGGCCAATGGAGGAGGATGTAGTTGATCGGGTTTCTCCGTTGTAACCCCGGTTGCTTTTCTTTCCGATTCCCGGAGCAGCTGCGCAACCTCTGGTTGTTGCGATATGTCAGCGATGGCGGATGGCGTCTGGCCGTTGTGATTCCTTGCAAACGGATCGGCTCCTCTCGCGAGCAGGATTTGGACCACCTTCTTATGGCCACGCCCGGATGCGTAATGTAAAGCGGTTTCCCCGATCTGAGTTTTTGCATCAACGTCAGCCTGCTGATCAAGCAGCATGCTGACGATCTCGGTCTGTCCCGCTGATGCTGCCTCAATGAGGGGGGGCACGCCTCCCTGTGCACGGGCGTTCACATCACTGCCGCCCATGAGTAATAAACGCACGGCATTAGACTTGCCATTGATAGCGGCAAAATGTAAGGCAGTAAGGCCGCGGAGTTCTTGTGCATTTGGTTTGGCACCGGCGTGGAGCAAAATATCCACAACATCAATGTGTCCAAGAGCCGACGCTTCCATGAGTGGTGTTATTCCGTTAACGGCTTTCGCATCAATAGCTGCACCATGTTCAAGTAGGAACCGCACCATGCCGGCTTGTCCCTCGTGAGCTGCATATAGCAGCGCCGTTTCATCTTGTCCGTTCCTCTCATTGATATCTTTTCCCTCTTTGAGTAAACCTTCCGCACCTCCAATATTTCCATCCTTCGCTGCGCGCATGAGAGGAGTTTGTGTTGAGCATCCTGAGACTAACATTAGGGATGTCAGAAGCGCAGAGAGAATCTGAAAAAAAGACGTTGCATTTAGATAGTTCTGTATCTTTTTAGTCACGTGACCCTCCTATGGTCGGCCATGTTCGCCATGAGGGAACTCTGCAAAGGTTGAGATCCAGCCATGTGGACTGCTTCAGCGCTCCATGTTATTCCGCGACGACTTCATACCTCTATATGGCAGCCGTGTTAATTTAGTACCTCCGCTTTGGGATGCAGGCACGTCATCCGAATTGTTGACCACTCATTCAATATTCATTTGCTTGATCAGTCGCGAGAGGTACGTAGGCTGAAGGCCGAGGAGTTCGGCTGCCTTGTTCTTGCTGCCACCTGTTCTTGCGAGGGCATGGCGAATGATGAACGTCTTATGATGTTCGACCGATTCATGAAATGGCAAGTCGCCACCCTGACCGTTCGGTGGCTGCGGATCGATGGACTGAAATACAAAATCGTCCGGTTCTAGCTCGTCACCGGTTTTCAGCACCACCGCCCGCTCGATCGCATTTTCAAGTTCCCGCACGTTACCAGGCCACGAATAACTCATCAATTTCTTGATGGCAGAGGGAGAAATGCCGAGCACCGGCCGTTTCATGTCCCGGCAGTGTTTGGCTAGGATGCGTTCAATTAATTGTGGGATATCTTCGGGACGGTGTTTGAGCGAAGGGATTGTGAGGCTGACTACATTCAACCGGAAAAAGAGATCTGCGCGAAATGCCCCATCTTTGACGGCCTGTTGCAGATCTCGATTGGTGGCCGCGATGATACGGACATCAACCTTGATGGATCTGGTTCCTCCCACCCGGTCGAACTCCCGGTTCTGCAAAAATCTTAGGAGTTTGGCTTGCAGGGTTGGTTTCATATCGCCAACTTCGTCCAGAAAGACGGTGCCCCCGGTTGCCACTTCGAGCTTGCCAAGCTTTTGTACATGGGCGCCTGTAAACGCTCCCTTTTCATGGCCGAACAATTCTGATTCCAATAGCTCCTCGGTCAGCGCAACGCAATTGACGGGAGCAAAGATTTTATTTCTACGCGGGCTCCATGAATGGATGCAACGGGCGAGCAGGTCCTTGCCCACGCCACTTTCGCCCAGCAACAGAATCGTGGCATCGCTCTGGGCTGCCTTCGTTGCTGTGGAAATAATCTGTTGCATGTCCTTGTTGACGCTCATGATGGTCCCGTAACGACCATCCACTTCGCTGCGTAGTATCTCTATCTCGCGTCTCATTCCTTCTCGCTCCATCGCCTTTTGAATCACCAACAGTAATTGGTCCATTTGGAATGGCTTGGTAATGAACTCAGTCGCGCCCTCTTTCATGGCTTCCACGGCCAGGCTGATGGTGCCATGGGCGGTCATGATGATGACGGGGAGCGCGGGAAAGTTCTTGCGGATCCGTTTCAGCACGTCGATACCGTTCAAGTGGGGCATTTCAATATCCAAGCAGGCAAGGTCCGGATGGCTTCGCTCAACAACTTGGAAGGCGGCGCTTCCATCGGAAGCCGTGAGGACTTCATATCCCTTTACTTGGAGACCAAGTTTCAAAACATCAAGAATCGACGGGTCATCGTCAGCAACCAACACGCTCGGTTTCATAAGATGTCTTCCTTTATTTATGGGGGAAGGACGCAGGCAGCTCGGTTAAATCCGTTCTTCGACGCCTTTCCTTGTACAGCCACGATACTGAATACACCTCTGAGGTCGTATAGCACCGGGTAGTCGGCTCAAAATAGCGTGGTATTGTATAAAACTTTCGCGAGCAAATCATCTGTAGTGGACAATGAGTCGTATGACTAAGGGACAGGGTCGGCTGGGGTCGCAGAAATGCATCGCTGTGGCCGCTGTGTCCGGACGATACCGCTTCTGGGGCACTGGGGTGGCGCGGGGTATTACTGGCATTCTTTTTTCGCAGTATTGGCGGCAAAGGAAGCGTTTTGTGTGGTCCAGGATGACATTCCTCAGGCGTGGATGTTGCGTCACCTCTGGCAGAAGCCTACACTGACGGTCGACTTGAAGGGAGTCGTTCATCTTGCGCGAGCCACGGCAAGCCGGGGAGGCTGAGGATAAGTGTACGCCGCGAGGGAAGCCGCGACGGGAGGAAGATCGACGTTTAGTCAATCGAGATCGAGAACTCGATGCAGCCCGGCGCATCAGTGAGGCCCTCTTTCAGCATCTGACCCCCGATGACGTCGCCATTCGGGCCGTCGAAATCGCTTTAGAAGCGGTCGACGCCGAAAGCGGGTCCATTCTTCTCGCTGACATCGCCACACAGCAGCTCATATTTCGACATTCGATCGGGGATAGTCGGGTGACAGTGGGAACTGCCGTTCCATGGGATCGGGGTATCGCCGGCGAAGTGTTTCGTACCGGCATACCGATTGTGATTCGTGATGCCCATGCAGATCCACGGCACTATGCCGACATCGATGCCATGCTGGGCCATGTGACACGCGATCTGATCGCCTTACCACTGAAGCGGTGGGAAGGAGACCCAATCGGAGTGTTCGAAATTCTCAATAAGCGCCGGGGGCGACTGGGCGATGATGACCTGGCAATCCTGACGATCGTGTCGGCGATTACGGCTGCCTCGATTGAGCAGGCTCGTCTCTTCCAAGATGCGAAACTGGCAGAAGTGGCCAGAATTGTCGGGGATATCGGGCATGATATGAAGAATCTGTTGATGCCGCTCGTGTGCAGCGCCGGTTTGCTCGAGGGCGAAATGCAAGAGGTCCTTTCCCATTCGACAGATCTATCCAATACGACGCCGAAGGAAATGCGGTTATGCGCCGAAGTCGTTCATATGGTCAGATCCTCCTCGAAAAGGATTCAAGACCGGGTGGCGGAGATTGCGGATTGTGTGAAGGGATTGAGCTCTCGGCCAGACTTCGCCCCTTGTCGGATTGCAGCACTCGTCGAGTCGGTGTATGACACATTACGATGGCAGGCGCGGCAACAGAGGGTCACACTGTGCAGTGAGAGGCTTGAGGATCTTCCAACGATCATTGCAGATGAACGCCGCTTGTTTAGTGCGCTTTACAACCTCGTGAACAACGCCATCCCGGAGATGCCAACCGGAGGGACGGTCACGGTGCGAGGAGAGGCGGATGCCGGAGCGGGACAGATTGTTCTCAATGTCGTCGATACCGGGCGCGGAATGACGGATGACGTAAAGAAAAGCCTATTTACAACGCATGTTGTAAGCCGAAAGGCGGGCGGAATTGGCCTGGGGACGAAAATCGTAAAAGACGTCGTGGATATGCATCACGGCCGGATCTCTGTGGAAAGTTCTAGAGGGAACGGTACAATATTTCGCATTCAATTGCCGATCGTGCAGCCGTAGTTTACACCTTTACTCCGCGTGGGCGCTCTCCACTAAGCCCGCCTTCATGCACACATTGATATACTGAAATGCCGCACTAGGATGAGCCTAGAATTCCTTTTCACAAGCACAGCTTCTAGACGGACACATTCACCAGACCACCTTGCTCCAATGATCGCCTTCTCTGCGAACTGTGAGGGTGATTTTCTGGAGGATTCTATCGGGGGCGATCTCCTCGCCATTCTTGTCCACCAATTCCTCGTGAAACAATGATGCGGTAGCCTGGTCGTTTGTGACTGAGACGTTTTGAATAGAAGTTTTGATGACTGAATAGTTGTTGGACATCATGTCCAGAAACAACTGACGATCCGGGCCGATATCCGATAACCGCCGCAATGATGAAGAATCTTGCGCTTCATAGGCTGATTGGAAGTCTTCGAGTATCCTGTCCAGCTGCTGCCGTGAAGGAGTGATGACCTTTGTATCGGATGGCAGTCGGACTGGGGGTCGTGTTTCTGGTTTTGGTTTGACAACCTGTTTATGTGAATCCTCTGATCCTAGGCCTTCCGATGACTTGCCAGGCCTTTGTTTCCCTTGGTCGGGATTAGTTCTATCAACAGTCTGAGTATCCTGCCCGGGGAGGCTTGGTCTTGGCGTTGGCGATTGTGGCCAGTCAGACCGATTAAGGTATAGGACAAGTCCTCCCAATGCTAATACTGTCGCCAATGTGGTTGTTAGGAGCGGAAGCACGTTATAGCCTTGCCACCAGGACTGTGGCACATGATGCGTCTCCGGCCTTCCTGGCGCTCTAGGCTTGGCGGCCATGCCAGTTTTGTTTTCTGGACGGCCTAAAGCATGGCCTGAGAAGTCGTCACTTCTCCGAGGCTCATCATGAGGCTTTGAGGGAGTGTGATGGGATGGCGATGCCTGATAAAGCGGCGGTTCTGATGAGACGAATGGCGCCATCCGCCCCTCACGTTTGCTGTCGGTATGGGGCCTCACGAGAATCGTGTGTTCCCCTTCACTTGACTCGGGCGGTGAAGGAAGCGTTTGGAGGCATTCTTTTAGCTGACTGACGAGCATTCGGGCCGTCGGGGTCCGATATTCCCGCTCTCGCCGCACTAGATCCTCGATGATTCCTTTCACCAGCGATGGGATATTGGGAGGAAAGTCGAGGGAGATGTCCTGGTTTGCATCGATCAACTTGCTCTGGACAATACTTTTCGGCAGATTCCGGAATGGATGGTGCCCGACGACCATTTCGTACAGGACGATACCGAGAGAGTAGAGATCTGCACGACCGTCAACCTTCCCACTGCCAGCCTGCTCGGGAGACATATATTCAGGTGTTCCGATTACTTGACCGACTGTCGTAATTGAAACCTCGTCGAGCGCAGCCGCAATTCCAAAGTCCGTGAGCTTCACTCGGCCTCGTCCGTCAAAGAGTATATTGGCAGGTTTGATGTCCCGGTGGATGATCCCCTGTTCATGGGCGTACGCAAGAGCGTCGGATACCTGCAGAGCGATTTCGATGCTCGTTCGGAGAGGAAGCGCTTCGCTGGCTTGCGTGAAGGAGCGGAGATTGCCGCCGGGAAAATATTCCATAACAATGTAAGGGACGCCGTGTTCCTCCTCGACGGCATGGATGGTAATGATATTTTCGTGGTCCAACCGTGCCATAGCACGCGCTTCGCGCAGGAAACGCTCGGTAAACGAGGGATCCCCGGAAAGATGTTCGTGGACAACCTTAATGACGACGATGCGATTGAGTGTCCGATCTAACGCCTTGTAGATCACGCCCATCCCGCCCTTGGCGAGGACGTCTTGCACGATGTATTTGCCGGAGAAGATTAGGTTTGGCATCCACATCTCCTGGGTGGCGTTGCATTGAATGGGTTGCAATAGCCTATATGAAGCGCTTCGTAAGGACAAGAAGCCTTCTATCGGTTTCGTGAAGAAAGGCGACCTGAAATAAAGACATCATGATAAAAGAGAACCGTGCCTCCAATGTTCCTCCAACTTCCCTTGATTTTCTATGGGACGCACTCGATAATGGCGCCGCACTTGTGAGGTGAGTCCGATGGACGATTCAAGAGTGGGCGAGACGCTCACCATTGACCAGGTCGCTGCGCTTCGTGAAAAGACCGACGCTGTTTCCCAGATATTGGGCAGTCACCTACGCACCTACGTCGATACCCTCAGACCATTGCTGGCGCCTCGACGGCTCTTGGGCCGGCATGCCGGATCGCGTGACGACGTCAATGGTTCCGATCTTGCCTTAACCC
The DNA here is from genome assembly GCA_036820725.1 of Nitrospiraceae bacterium. Lineage (GTDB taxonomy): Bacteria > Nitrospirota > Nitrospiria > Nitrospirales > Nitrospiraceae > DASSBQ01. The sequence continues at coordinate 5,807 of DAISKX010000008.1, read as the reverse complement.
GTTTGAAAGAACTTTATCGAGAAAGTCACAACACTCCGTTCGGATTGCCACTCGAATTTCCAGATACCGTCCTCGCACAACTCGACAGCCAGCCGGCCATCTACCGGTGGGAATATACCCATACGGTGAAATCGAAGGGAGACTCCAGGAGCGTGACGATTACGTCCCCTGTGCAATGGGTTCTGAGCTACGAGTCGGGACTGACGCTTTCCCAAGTGCGTTCCATGCTCGAGAACAAGATGGAGCGGAGAACCGAGGCCTTGCGGCAATTCATTATCAATGCGCTGGTTATGCATCTCTTCATTCGGGGTCACGCAAGTCTGGTACAGCTTCTTGGTGCCCTGCGCTACCAAGTTGAAATGAAGTCTCTGCCCGGTTTAGGGGCCTTGTCCTTTGCGACTATCCATGCTCCTCTCACATCGTTCCGTCCCGCAGATGACGTGCTGCTCATGGCGACACACTTTTCCGGTGTTCCTGCTTTCGTGGAGCTGATCTCGCCCGAGTCGATCGAGAACCTGGAAGATCCATTGCGCGCTCAGCTGCAGCGAGCGCTTGCCTAGGTCTTTCTATCCGCTCGAGTTCTCTTGCAGCCGACTCGATCGACCAGTAAGATGCGCGCGGATTATATACCTCTGACCCGCCCGACATGTCCGAAGATTTAACCGTTGCTTTCAAGATACCCCAGCCGGTCCGTGTACGGGTTCGCATTGACGCGACGTGGGGTGGCGAGCAACGCTTTACTGAAGCCTTTCAGATCGGGCGATCGAATGAGTGTCAAGTGGTTGTGTCTGATCGGGTGGTCAGCCGCATCCATGCTGAGGTGCGATTTGACGCAGGCCGGTGGTGGCTCATAGACCGGCAAAGCACTCATGGCTTGTATGTCAATGGGCGGCAAATCGCTCGCGTGCCTCTTCTCGAAGCCGTGACTGTGGAGCTGGGGTTGGGTGGACCAGCCGTATGGCTCGCGGTCGGCGATGAAATCATCTTTTCCGACAAGCCAACTGAGGTGGCCGAGGCCGACGATAACCTGCCGTCGGTTACGGAGATTGTGGACCGGTGGAAGCGGGATGATACTGCGGCAGAGAGCGAAGAGGCTCGCCGTTACCGAGAGGCGGCAAAGCGCCGAGAGCGCAAGCAGCAGCGCCGATATCGTGTCGTTGTTGGGACAGTCGCCATATTATTGATCTGCGCCTTGGGATACGCTTGGTACCAGAAGGCCAGGGTCGACCAGATGAAAAAGACCGCAGGAGAGATGTTCTACACGATGAAGCAGGTCGAGATGCAGGTCACCGAGCTGGAAGAAGAAGTGGTTGCGACTAAGCGCAAAGACCTTATGGAGAAAATTTTGGCCAAACGTCAAAAGCTACGCGAGTTGGAGACGCAGTATGATCGCTTTCTCAGCGAGCTGGACATATATGAGGACTTGAGTGAACAGGATCGCCTTGTGTTTCGAATGGCGCGACTGTTCGGCGAATGCGAGGTGGCCATGCCGCGTGATTTTCTCTCCGAGGTCAAGAAATACATCCGCCGGTGGAAATCCACGGAACGGCTACAGAATGCTATCAAGCGCGCCAGGGAGAATGGGTTCATCCCGACGGTGGCCAATGAAATGTGGACAAAGGACTTGCCTCCGCAATTTTTTTATTTGGCGCTCCAAGAAAGCGGGTTTGACTCGAAAGCTGTCGGGCCGCTCACGAGAATGGGATATGCCAAAGGGATTTGGCAATTTATTCCGCAAACCGCTGAGCAGTATGGCTTGAAGGCGGGGCCGCTTAAAAACCTCGGCAAATACGATGCTCAAGATGAGCGCTTTCATTTTCAAAAAGCGACGAAGGCCGCGGCGAAATATATCAGGCGAATTTACAATACCGATGCCCAGGCTTCAGGGCTGCTGGTTATTGCGTCCTATAATTGGGGAGAGGGAAATGTGATCAACATCATCCGAAAGATGCCGAAGAATCCGAGAGAGCGGAACTTTTGGCAATTATTGAAACAGTACAAGATTCCTCAAGAGACGTATGACTATGTGTTTTACATTTTTTCCGCCGCCGTCATCGCAGAAAATCCGAGGCTGTTTGGATTCGACTTTCAAAACCCCTTCGCGGACGAGGTTCGGGCCGGTAAGTGAAATCCTACCATCGGATCGTTGTCCATTGATCACCGGTCTTGAGGATTTTGATCTTGGCTGCTCTCAGAATGGGACTTGGTGTAACCTTCTCGCCATTCTTGGTTACTAACACGTCATGAATGATTGTCGCAGAAGCCTCTTGTTCCTTTACGTTGAGATTCTGGATGGAGATTTCAATTGTCCGGTAATTAGTAAACATCGTATGCAGAAAGCTCAGACGGTCATTGCCCATCTCGGACAGTCGTTCTAAAGTCGCGACGTCTTGTCCCTCGTACGCGCGCTTGAATTCCTCCAGAAGGTCTCGCAACTGCCGCTGCGAGGCGGAGGCGCTCATCTGGCCACCGTGAGGGAGTTTGGCTATCACGTCCTCTTTCTTGTGTCGTTCTTCCTGCATGGCAGCTCGCTTCTTTCGTTCTTCCTCTTCGTTCCTCGCCTGGAGAGCAGCCGCCTCTCGCTTTTCCTTTTCGATCCGCTCCCGTTCAGCCTGTAGTCGTTTCTGTTCCGCTTCATACCGCTCTCGGGCCGCTCGAGTTTCTTCTCCGAATTTACGCCGTTCCTCGGCTTCAGTTTTTGCCCGCTGAGCGGTTATTTCCTTTTCTTTTTCAGCGCGCTCCCGTTCAGCCTGGAGGCGTTTCTGTTCCGCCTCGTTGTGCTCACGGCTAAGGCGGACTTCCTCTTCCGATTTTCGGCGTTCTTCGGCCTCAACGCGACCCTTCTGTGCGGCTAATTCCTTCTCCTTTTCGAGGCGATCCCGTTCAGCCTGCAGCCGTTTCTGTTCTGCGGCAAGGTGTTCACGAGACAGACGGGCTTCTTCGGCGGCCTTACGACGTTCTTCCTCCTGTATGTGCACTCTCTGGACTGCGAGTTCGTTCTCCTTTTCGATGCGTCGTTGTTCAGCCTGGAGCCGGCGTTGCTCGGATTCGTGATGCTCTCTGGCCAAGCGCGCTTCCTCTTCCGCCTTCTTTTTTCGGATTTCTGCTAGGCGCGCTTGCTCTTCGGCCGATTCCCGTTCTTTCTCAAGGCGCTGCCGTTCGGTCTGCAGGCGCTTCATTTCTGATTCTTCCTTGCTGCGCCGCGCTTCGAGCTCTTCTCGCTCGCGGGCCACTCGCGCCTCTTCCTGAAGCTTGCGATGCAGTTCTTCCGCAGCTTGAGCCTGCTTGGCGGTCAGCTCCTTCTGTTTCTCGAGTCGCTTTTGCTCTTCCACGAACTTCCGTTGTTCGGCTTCCTGCCTTTGGTGGGCCGCACGAGCCGCTGCTTCGGCTTTCTTGCGTTCCTCTTCAGCGGCCTTGGCCTGTGCCGTCGCCTGTTCTTTTTCCTTTTTTTGAAGCGCTTCGGCCTCGCGCCGTTTGGCTGCAACCCTGGCCTCATCGACGACAAGTTTGTTCTGCTCTTCTTCTATCTGAGCTTGTAACCCGGAGTTTTCCAGAGGTGGTTTGGAATCTCCTTCGGCATTGATGGAGCCGTCCGCGGATGCGGTTGGAGGTGCAGTCTTGCTCGATGGAGAAAACGTTGACCAATCCGTGGTTGATAGGTAAAAAGCGAGGCCACCGAGTGCGACCAATACGCCGAGTACTCCAACCGCGATGGGTGCTATCTTATAAGTTCGCCAAACGGAGGTGCCGCGTGGTGACGACGGCGACTGTGGCAGTGCCTTCGGGGACGGTAATACATCGGTTGCTTCATCCTCTGATGTGGAGGCACGAGGGGAGAGGGGTGATTGGTTAGCTGGTGATGGCTGACCTGACCCGACATCGGGCCGCACATTCTGGTGGGAGGAGATGGTACGCGATTCATGGGCCGGAGGAGCGGTACTCACCCGTGTCGGACGAGTCGTATGAGTCGATACTGGAGCAATGATGGTTGGAGCGTCTTCGGTGTCCCGCGCGGGCAGAGACGTCAGACATTCCTTTAACTGGCCTGCAAGAATTGTTGCCCTCGGCGTTCGATATTCCGGGTCTCGGCGAACAAGATCTTCTACAATCGCTTTCACGGTAGATGGTATCTCAGCGGAAAAGGACAGCGGGATTTCATAGTGTGGATCAAGAAGCTTGCTCAGAATATTTGCCTTTGGCATGTTGCGGAACGGAGTATGGCCGGCAACCATTTCGTGCAGTAGGATACCCAGAGAATAAAGATCGGTCCGGCCATCTACCTCGATGCCTCCGGCCTGTTCCGGAGACATATACTCCGGCGTCCCTATGATTTGCCCTGTGCTGGTGATGGAAGCCTCGTCCAACGCAGCCGCAATGCCAAAGTCTGTCAATTTGACACGCCCTCTGGGATCGACCAAAATGTTGGCGGGTTTGATATCCCGGTGAACAATGCCTTGGGAATGCGCAAAGGCGAGTGCATTGGCGATCTGAAAAGCGATGTCCAGGCTTTCGTGGATTTGAAGCGCTTGGCGGGCCTTGATTCTTGCACGGAGATCCATGCCGGGAAAGTATTCCATCACAATAAAGTAGGCGCCCCGATCCTCTTCAACGGAAAAAATCGTGACGATGTTCTCATGATGGAGGCGAGCCATAGCGCGGGCCTCACGGATGAAACGTTCGGTGAAGGAGGCATCGCCGGAAAAGTGTTCGTGGACGACCTTGATAGCAACGAGACGATTAAGAGTCCGATCTAAGGCTTTGTAGATGACCCCCATGCCCCCTTTGGCGATTTCTTCCTGGACCAAATATTTCCCGGAAAAGATAAGATCGGGCATCAGGTGCCTTTCATCGGCGGTGTGACCTGCTCGCAGCGGCCTATCAGGGTATACGAAAGGCTTGCGGGAGAACAAGACCGTGTGCATTTACATGGAGCGGAGAAATGGCCGTATTTAAACCTCTCGGTCACCGATCCGCTAGAGTAGAGGTGCTGGCATCTGAGGTTGTATCGGAAAGGATAATGATCACCACGGAAAGATAGGGCGCGCTGAATCACATAACTGACTCCAGCAGCTGAACCGATTGATAAAAGGATAGTTACTCTCGTGCGTGTGCACAAAGCGGAAGGCATGATTATTGATTGCTTCCAAGGCTGGGTTAGCTGTGGAAGATACTCATCAAGGTTGGAAGGAGGCGGGAATGAATCGAATGCAAGGTTGTCTAATCACGGGCATCGCCGCGCTGCTGATCGGGTGCCAGGGAGATATGAAGAAGCGCGACACGGCAGGTTCAGATACGCGTGTGGCTAATTCAGGTAATCCGGCAAGCCCGACATCTCCTCCCTCGACCCAGGCGCAGACCTCGCCAGCGCCTGTTGCCGCAGCATCCACTCATAATAGTCAGGGCAGTATCGCCGGTTCGACAGGGTATATGGAAAAACTGGGACAAGAAGGAGTGGTGGATTGGACGGCAGGAGTTGTGACCGCCTCAGGGATCGGGTATCCGCCCACAGATGCGATCAATTCCACCCAAGCTCGATTGTTGGCAAAGCGCGCCGCCCACGTTGTTGCGCTTCGAAACCTGCTCGAAGCGTTCCACGCGGTTCGCGTGGATTCCGCGACGACGGTAAAGAACCATGTCATCATGAGCGATGAGATCCAGGCCAAAGTGAGCGGGATGGTTGAGGATGCGAAAGTGATTAAAGAGCGTGAGCTGGAGAAGGGCGGATATGAAGTCACGCTGCAAATGAAATTGACAGGGCAAACATCACAGACATTTGCTCCCAAAAGTGCCCCCGCACCAAGGCGTCT